>NZ_JBFUHJ010000449.1:0-4568 GCF_056402455.1 Paenibacillus sp. P4_A7
CATATAACTCCAGCTGGAGGAGCTCCGCACATCATTGCAAGATCAATTGCAGCCTCCGTGTGGCCAGCACGCCGGAGTACACCGCCTGATTTCGCAATTAACGGGAAAATATGCCCAGGTCTGCGGAAATCAGAGCTCTTCGTCGAAGGATTAATCAATGCCTTTACTGTTTCAGAGCGTTCGTAAGCGGAAATACCCGTCGTTGTTGAAATATAATCGACCGAAACTGTGAATGCTGTACCATGGTAATCGGTATTTTGCGTAACCATTGGCGGTAATTCAAGCTCCTCTGCACGCTCCTGTGTAATGGGAACACAGACTAGCCCACGCGCTTCCGTGATCATAAAATTAATGACCTCTGGTGTCGCTCTGTCCGCAAGTGCGATCAGGTCACCTTCGTTTTCACGATCCTCGTCATCAACGACGATTACAGGTTTCCCTAATTTCAGGTCTTCAAGTGCTTCTTCTATGCGATCAAATGAGATTCTTTCGGATTGTTCCATGATTGTTTCCTCCTTATTACAATTTCTAACCAAACCTTCAAAGGCTTCTACCTGACCTTCAAAGGGAATTTAGACCAAACCTTTATAGGCTTCTACCTAACCTTCAAAGGATTTCTACCAACCTTCAAAGACTTCTTCCAACCTTCAAAGGCTTTTCGAACCCACCCAAACCCTCCCTTCCAAGGGAGGGCCCCGAGGGGCTGCCGCCCTCTGGACACCCGCAACTCGACTAACGTAGGAGCTACAGAGTTGGGTGTGAGCTACTTTGGTTAGTGGCTCGCTTTCGTCCCTGTGGGACACGCTTTACGTTTAGTGCGCTCGAGTTACCTGAACATCTGAGTAACGTTTGAGTTACAGAGATGTTTGTTTGGTTATTTGAGTTGGCGGCTCGCTTTCGTCCCTGGGGGACACGCTTTACGTTTGGTGCGCTCGAGTTACCTGAACATCTGAGTAACGTTTGAGTTACAGAGATGTTTGTTAGGTACTTTGGTGGTAACTCGCTTTCGTCCTTGGGGGACACGCTTTACGTTTAATAATGCCTATAAAAAACCATTTTCCATAAGGAAGGATGTAGTTAGCTTGGATTTGGGTGTTGCCGCTTCGGGTTGATTATAATGAAGCAGGTGATCCACATATTTGCCTATGACATCGCACTCTATATTGACGGTGTTGCCCGCATGCTTGTGTTGTAAGGCGGTTTGGCTTAGCGTGTGCGGGATTATGGATACCGATAAGGTTTGTGATGAAGTATCTACAACAGTAAGGCTAATGCCATCAATAGTTATGGAACCTTTCGGTATAACGTACCTTAGGATTTGCGGATCTTCTATTCGAATCTGAAATACTACGGCATTCGCATCCGTCTCACGGCTTGTTATTTGTCCGACTCCATCGACATGACCTTGCACGATATGTCCGCCAAACCGAGCTCCTGCTTGCATCGCTCGTTCTAAATTCAATCTTTCTCCATGACGAAGCTGATGAAGGCTTGATTTGCGATAGGTTTCCGGCATGACATCGGCTGCAAATGAGGAGTTGTCAAATTCCGTTACCGTCAAACAGACGCCGTTTACCGATATACTGTCACCGAGTTTAACTCCGTCAGTTACTAATGACGCTCCAATAATCAGACGCATCGCTTCTCCCTGCTTCGTTATCCCCTTCATCTGTCCTACTTCCTCCACTAATCCAGTAAACATGTTATCCCTCCTTCCAAAGGTTTTGCGAATGCAAAACCTACTTCGTAAGCATCTTCTTAGGTTTTGCGATTGCAAAACCACTTCGTAAGCATTTGCTTATCTATTCTTAGTTATAAACGGGGTAACCGGATATGCATATATCTTCTCCGGCCATTTCCACTTTCACATTGACGAGTGAGATGGCGTCTGCCATCTTCTCTATTCCGGGGAAAGTAAAGGTGCCGGGCGCTTCCTTACCTCCGATTATTTTGGCGGCGTAGTAAAGAATTATTTTATCGATGAGTCCCGCTTCGAGCATCGCTCCGTTTAATTGACCGCCGCCTTCGAGCAGTATGGAGCCGATTTCCAGTTGTCCGAGTTTTTTCATCGCATTTATCAGATTTACTTGTACAGTTGAACCACATGTTATGACTTCTACACCCGCATTCTCCAAGGCTTCGCGTTTCGCTGCGTCTGCTTGATCCGTCGTTAACACAATCGTTCTAGCTGAACGGTCGGTCACAACTCGCGCACCCGGTGGGAGTCGTAGTTCGGAATCAACAATTATACGTATGGGGTCGATTGCCGGAACAGAAGCTCTAGTATTTAATAAGGGATCATCAGCCAAAACGGTACCAATACCAACCATTATCGCATCATGTTGATGGCGTAATGTATGTACCTGTTCTCTTGCTGTGGAGCCCGTTACCCAGCGGCTATCCCCTGTTCGAGATGCGATTTTACCATCAAGCGTACTTGCCGTTTTCAAGGTTACAAATGGCATTTTACTGGTAATGTATTTGTTAAACTTCTCATTCAATTGGCGAGATTGTTGCTCCAATACACCAACGGTTACTTCAATACCCTCTTCACGCAATCTGGAGATGCCTTTACCTGAAACCTCAGGATTAGGATCACCGCTTGCGACAACTACTCTGGCCGCTTTCGCTGCTATAACACGCTCACAGCAAGGCGGCGTTTTGCCAAAATGACTGCAAGGCTCTAATGTTACATATACCGTTGCGCCTTCTGCTTCTTCACCCGCCATTTGCAAGGCATGAACTTCAGCATGACCGGTTCCACGCTTCAAATGAGTTCCAACACCCACGATTCGGCCATCCTTAACAACAACGCAACCGACTACAGGATTAATTCCAGTCTGACCTGAAGCCTTTGAAGCCAAATCTAAGGCCAATTGCATGTAATATTCATCATTTAAAATGTCCATAAACAAAAAACACCCCAATCGGCATTCAGTCCGACAGGGGTGATGAAAGATATCTAGAGAACAACGACAAAACCGATCAACTCACAATGAAAGCATAGACAGCGAAGCAAAAAAAATAATAATGCCGTTCGCGAATCCATTTCATAGCTGCGTTGAGGGTTTGTAAAAAACGCTATAAAAAATAAACCTAATAAGTATGTGAAATAAAACACATACAAATAAGCATGTTCTTATAGCTGTCGATGCTGCTCCTTCTCCCATCCAGACTGTACTGTCGGTCCCGGAATTACACCAGGTCCACCGTCCCAATTGACATACGTTAGTCCAATACTAACGCGAATGTCGATTAGTCCGGGTCACGGACTAACGAAAAACGCGAGGAGTTTGGAAGTCCAATCCTCCACGCGTTTCCCGATCACCGCCGGTTAGGAATTTCACCTGACCCCGAAGGAAAGCTGCACTTACATAATTATAGTTAGTATCTTAACATTAAACCGTTTCGATTTCAACCTTTTCCATTTTGTCTCCGCCTTTAAGTGCGTCAACAAATTCCATACCTTTCGACACTTTGCCGAAAACAGTATGTCCGCCATCTAAATGCGGTTGTGGAGCGTAACCGATGTAAAACTGGCTTCCGCCTGTATTACGACCAGCATGCGCCATAGCAAGTGAGCCACGCTCATGTTTATTAGGGTTGATCTCACAGTTGATTTGGTAACCAGGACCGCCTGTACCAGTGCCGTTCGGGCAACCGCCTTGAGCGACAAAGCCTGGAATAACACGGTGGAAGGATAAACCGTTGTAGAAACCATCGTTAGCAAGCTTTTCGAAGTTTGCTACAGTATTCGGCGCGTCTTGTTCGAACAAGTCGATAAGAACCTCTCCGCCGTTTGCTAGTGTGATTTTTGCTTGTTTTGCCATCTCTGCATCTACCTTTCTTTTATCCGAATAAGACTACGTTACCAATTTCGCCCTTATTTCGCAAGCGATGATTTTTGAAGTCTAGCCGGAATGACGTCATTGCACACAATATTTTCTAATGATTCACGTTTCACGGCAAGGTCAGCTTGGCCATCCTTAACAAATACGACTGCTGGACGACGAATCCGGTTGTAGTTACTTGCCATTGCATAATTATACGCACCTGTACAGAAAACAGCAAGTAAATCACCATTTTTAGCTTTAGGAAGCTCTAAATCCCAGATGAGCATATCTCCGCTTTCGCAGCATTTGCCGGCTATGGATACCGTTTCTTCTTTTGGATCATTAGCACGGTTAGCTAGAACCGCTTCATATTGAGATTGATATAGTGCTGGGCGAGGGTTGTCCGTCATACCGCCGTCAACAGCAATGTATTTACGTACTCCTGGAATGTCCTTGCTCGTCCCTACTGTATATAACGTCGTTCCCGCGTCGCCGACCATACTCCGACCAGGCTCTACCCAAATCTCAGGGAGCGGAAATTCAGCATTAGTGAAGTTCGTAATAATAGCTCCCGTAATGGCTGCAACGTACTCGCTTACTGGCAGCGGTGTGTCGCCTTCCACATAACGGATACCGAAGCCTCCGCCAAGATTGATTACTTTAAAAGTTAATCCTAACTCATTGCGGATCGCAACAGCAAAGTCTGCAACCTTATCGACCGCCATGCGGAAACCC
>NZ_JBFUHJ010000450.1:0-4544 GCF_056402455.1 Paenibacillus sp. P4_A7
ATATCAAGTTCTCTGTTAGTTCAATGATCATTTTAAATATATACTTACAGGTCAAATATAGGCGGAATAATTCGATCAAAGTCTCTATGTACTAGTGCAAATTTATCTTCTGAATCCCACAACGGTTTAGAAAATGAAATAACCTCGTTCTCTCCTCGAGGGGTAAACTCGACGGAAACCTCCACTTTAATGTCATGAATGATCAAATCAGAATTTTTGTCGAAATAACTATCTTTTGCTAACTCGTGATCTTCATCTACGTCATAATAAAGGGATGAAGTAGTTCCTCTGATATGAAGTAAATTAAATGGATCGATATTCCAAATAAATTTTTCAACCATATTTTCACATGGGTGGGCAAAGTATAACCAGCCCTCACCACTTGGCAGGAAAACAACCAAAATGTCTTCCATGGCACCTGGCGCATATAAATCATCAACTGACCACAATCCAGTTATTCTTTTTTCTAGAGTCATTTTAACCCCTCACTTATCGGTACACTATTCATAATTTCCCGTTAAAATACATTCCTTGAATAAGACTAGCAGTTGTCTAATGAGTTATCGTTCACTGTTAGCAAAATTACAGCTCATCTGCGATTATTTTCGCCTTTTCTGCAAGGTCCCTCATATCATCGGTCGGAACAAGTTTGGCTAAATCGTAGGACAGCGGATTGCGGGAAAACTTGTCCAATTCATCCCGAAGCAGGTTTCTTTTTTCTTCGGAGGCGTCAATATAAAGTTTGCACGGCTGCCTAGACTCATCCAAATCATGCAAATCGACATAACCTGATTTAAGACACTCCAACACAATGGCTGAAAGATCGATTAGAGCACTGCAGGCAATATCAAGCTCTACCCGAAACGAGCCGTTAGCACTTTTCCTATCAAATCCAATATTTCCACCGTATTTCAAGTCTCCTTCAGAAAGTAGAACATCGAAACCCAAGTCCGTTAAAATCTGATTGAGCGTCACATCCGTTAAGTCCAATTGTTCCAAATAGTCTATTAATGCCAGCGAATCATCGGAACCGCCAATTAAATCTCCCCACCATTTGCTTATGTACATGTTCTTCCCCACTTTCTTTTAGGATTGTAATTTGTACCTCTGTTAATAGAATGGACACATAGAATCGAGAAAATTAAGGTACAGAACGGTACGTGCGTTCACGCTAGTTAGGCATCATATATCCAATGCTTGAATGAATAACTATCCCTCGATGAATCTATCCTATTATCGAAGTACAGATACATAATAAATATCAATTTTTCTTTTTCCATAAAGGATTATCAGTTACTACAAACTTATTAAATAATGAATCGAATTTCTCACCTTCTAGATACGAAACATGAACATATGGCTTGGAATCCATTGATTCATATAATGTTTCCACTGGTTTTGAAATTCCGCGCATGGATAACATTGAAAAAACTTTATTTTTAACAGACTCAATTTCAGGTAAATCCTTTCTCGGCAGAGCCGAAAGGACCATCCAGTTTGCTCCATACATGACTGGCCAAATCCAGAATGCTATCCACCTCGTCATATGTTTGTGTAGAAAATGTTGGTACTTACGTAAAGTTCAATTTTGAGAATTTGGTATGTAATGCTTATTTTATCTGATGAACATTACCCTTTAATTGTACTTTCAACTATTCTAATGTTTTTAAATTTCATAGCTTCAAGTTTTTCTTTTGTTTGCTGTGTACACATCAACCAGTTGTTCTCATAGTCTATTTCCGCTCTTATTGCTGTAAAGAAATCGGTATTAACAGGTTGAGGGTTATTAACATCAACATACGTGTCAGAATAAATATAAACAATGTCAACTTCTTTTTCTGGTAACCATTTTGCTCGCTTAATACGGGGTTTGCCGTTATTTAATGTATGTWCTAACGGATTCCCTTTCCATTGTATCTCATTCACTTTAAGTCCTGAAAAAGTTTKAACCAGTTGCTCCGCAATGGAGCGGTGCGTGAACATTCCTTCTTGTAGAGATGCGTTCACACCATRTGTTTCTATGAAATCTCCAACTTTTGAACCTATGACACCATATAAGCTTTCRTTAGACCACATAGCTTCAATTGRTTCATTTTCTTTAGGTTTGGATGGCATATCCTTACCTTTCCATGTTGTCGMAATATTAACATACCCATAATCATCATCTATAAATGACTTCGCATTAATAACCCAACCAGTGACCGACATTTTTCCACCTCATATCATCATGATCAATTTCGTATTATATAAATGCATTAAGAGTTACAAATTCCAGTCGATAAAGAAAGCTTTGTATCAATCTATAGACCTACGGGAAATCAATCCAATTCAGCGCGGGAGAATAAATCCCTAAATACGACATCGTCCTCGCAAGCATCCTTAAATTCAATCGCAAATTTTTGCAAAGCCTCTCTATTGTCGGAATAAGCGCAGAACATAGAGGCTTCCGGGTCAAAATGCACGACATCCGCTAGATGAGGCATTCTTTCCTCAAGAAAAACAGCAGCCACAGAACCCCAATCGTAACCGCCGCCTTCAAAACCCTCGTCTGCCCTTGTTTGAAAAACTTCATCTTTATAAGTACCGACATCCAAAATCATAGATATATTTCCGCTATCATGCTCTACTAACCGAAAAGGTTTCATCCTCTCTGCAAAATTCCGTTCGCTCGCTGTCTGAACGGTCTTCGACTTCTTTTGATTACGTTTCTTTTGCTTTCCGATACTATTAAGGCTCCAATCTAAAAACATCAATGCACTTTTATCCTCGGGGTCAAGTTTATTCGCGATTTCAAACTCTCTTACTGCTTCCTCATACTGCGACAGGTAATAATAGGAATAACCCAAACGGAAATGCCAAAGAGGGTCGTTCTCACCTTGCTTATCAATCGTCAAAAGCTGCTGCACCGCTTCTTCGTAACGTTCCAGATTGTTCATCGCTCTTGCCAAATGACCGACTGCATCATAATCTCTTTCTCGTTCAGATATTTCCAAAATTACGGCTATAATTTTTTCATATTCTTTATCTCGATGCCAAAGGTTTAGCTGCTCCAAAAGGGCTTTTTCCATTATTCTACCTCTTCTCGTTATGGGTGTGAGGCTGCTGACTATTAATTACCATGAATGCGAAAAGACCGCTGCTGTCCTCCTCTACGGGCGTAATAGATAGCGGTTCTTCATTTACAATTCACCTTCCATATACTTGATAAGGTACATTTCAGGCTGCGCCAGAAACTCCGCAAAGCTGCAAAAGTCCGCATACTCCTTATGTTCCACGTCATAACAGCCTATTTGACCTTTTTTCTTCGGATTCCACACTAGATACAGATGGGAGTAATTATCGATATCGGCTGACAGACGCAGCAGCTTTTGCCGGCCGACCTTCATCTCAATCGTATCGGTCAATGTGAAGAAATCGATATACGCGATTTCGTATTCATTCGGCGCGAACTCAAGGCGAAGCTTGTCTCCGGTAAGAAAGCCGGCCAGTTCATCGGACAATTTATATTTTTGTAGCTCGTACTTTTTATTCGCCACATCATGAAACTCGGTAGGTTCCAAAGATTTCAAATAGTCAGCCAGCTCCGTATGCTTATTGCCGACCGCTATCGTATACGGCCGTTCGCCGTCTTTTTCCGCTAAGGTAACGTCAGCGCCGCGTTCAACCAAGTATTTTACCATAGCCAGATTGCCCATACGCACTGCAACCGTTAACGGGGTCGCTTGATAAGGATAGACCATATCAGGCTCGTTATAATTAATGTCCACCCCATGATCGAGTAAATACGCGACTGTCTTACGGTCATGGTCCGACACGGCTGTGCGCAAAACAGCACCGGCATGCTGCTTCATATCCAACCCAAGCTCGTGGATGAGCGGGATATTCTTTTTGTTGCCATAGTAGGCTTGAGAATACGCGCCTGATTTGACTTGATTGAGCTTGTCCAGCTTGGCGCCTTGCGCTGCAACGTAGCGAACGACGTCTTCCTTGCAATAGCGTACTGCCAGCAAAAAAGCCGGATTATTTTTGACATTCAGATTGACGCCATGTTCTACCAGCAGCTTTACAACATCCAGTCTCTCCGATACAAGCGCCAGATCCAATGGGCTTAACGTCGTGTATTTGCTAAGTACGATGCCCTCTTCAATATCCCAGCCTGCCGCAATTGCAGTCTCCAGAACCGGCATATTTCCTTCGTATATTTGCATCGCAATTTCCGGCAACTCTGCGAACTTCCCTATATCTTTCAGAGTGATCATCCATTACCCTCTCCTGCCTCAAGTAATATGAAATTCCAAATTGATATGCAGTATAGTCATCCTTACCGAAAAGCATTAAGCCATCTTACTTAGTTCAGCTACATATTGCTTCCTGTCGAACACAATAGGTTTTATTTTATCATATTTCCAATACCCACCTGCCGAATCAACACTTCTATGAGGTTGTTCAAATTCACTCCAGATGACTTTATCATCCTCAATAGTTATCCTTACATTAAAATCCCAACAACCTGGACTTCCACAAACACATTCTAATATAGAGAC
>NZ_JBFUHJ010000451.1:0-4538 GCF_056402455.1 Paenibacillus sp. P4_A7
CGCCGTCCTCTTCGGCAAAAGCATTCGTTTCGCGGAGATATATAAGCACATTTATAAGTGAATACTTATAAATTCTTATATATGAAAAAAGATGCAATGGCATTTTATGMCATTGCATCTTTTTTTCATATCACCAATAAAATTCTCACCTTGCAAGCTATCCTCTAACTTTTCTAGTACCGGTAGTCTTCTGCAGCAGCCTGCGCTCCCAAAGCATAGCTTTAGCCCTTTTAATCCGCGCTAGCTCCTTCCTTTTCTCCTCACTCACTAGCAGCAATGCATTTGCATTAGCTATTACAATCAGAAGGGCAAACAAAGTCCAAATGAGACCAAATACTCGTGCTGCATTCCACGGACCTCCAAGCTCAAGATACGGCCATGCATAAACAAGCATCGAAAGCGCGATAATCAAATACAATAAATGACGGCCTTTACCGGAAAACATTTCATCCAACTCCTCCATAACGTTGTAAACGGCTACCTTCTTGTCCCTATTATCAGCCTATGAATAAAGTTCCTTATCTATGACTCTAAACAGCAGCAGCTCCGCAACACTTACTTTCTGATTCACAAAGGGATAGATGTCCTCATATGATGAATTAATACGTCATAAACACCTATAGACCAAAAACCCTTAACATCACTTCCTGCTTGGAAGGAGCTTTGTAATGCTCAAATCGAAAATAGCTGTACAGGTAATTGACTCCGGCATGCTGCCCGCAGAAACGATTATGCTAGGCGAAGCACTGATGAAGCAGTGGAAAATTCCAGAAGGTCAACATATTCAATTGAAATTCGGTTCTTTCCATCAGCATGTGAAGGCTATACCAGTTGCCAGATATAACGGGATGCGGGTTAGTCAAAACTTAGCACGGCAAATGGGAATATGGGGTAATACGACAATCAGACTGCAATATAAGTCGGATACATCAACCCTTGTACTTGGACCTCTAATTGGTGTATTTGTCAGTCGAGATTATCCCCACATACCGGATAAACCATTTGGCTCTATCACCCTTTTTTGCAGGGAGCTGGTTGAGGCCTGTTCAGAACAAGGCGCTTATGTCTACTTCTTTGCTCCAAATCAAGTGGGTAGCAGCTTTAACAACGTCGATGGCTGGATTTATTCAGATGGCTGGCGACAGGTCAGTTTGCCGATTCCCGACATCGTCAACAATCGCCTTACATCTAGAAAAATAGAAAGTAGACCCCAAGTACAACATTTTTTTGAAAAAGTGAAGTTGAAGCATTCTACCATTGTATTCAATGAAAAGTTTCTGGATAAAGCTGAGGTATTTGACGCATTAAGAAAAGATGATTCCGTAATCCGCTATTTGCCTGAATCTCATTTGCTGCGGAACTTCTCTATGCTCAAAGCGATGTGCTCGCGCCACAGCAACGTCTTCTTGAAACCCATTCGCGGAAGCTTAGGGAAAGGCATTATTCGAATTACTAGTTCGGGAACAAACGGATTCCAAGCTATGTATGCGACCACTGCCGGTACACGCACTCAGCAATATTCCAGCCTTATGCAGCTTTACTCATCACTTTCTACAAAAATGAAAACCGTTCGCTATCAAATTCAGGAAGGTCTTCAACTCATCGAAATCCAAAACAGGCCTGTTGATTTTCGTGCGCTCGTTCAAAAAAACGTAAAAGGAAAATGGATCATTACATCGATCGTCGCACGGACCGCTGGAAGTCAGCATTTCGTGTCCAACCTAGCACGCGGCGGAACGTTAAGCACAGCTTTGGAGGCTATACTGAAGTCGAATCTGCAGTCAAACGTTAGCCGAAACGACGCAAATAAAAGATTGCAGGATGCTGCCCTCCATATCGCCCACGGCATTGACGAGCAAATTCCCGCACATTTCGGAGAGCTAGGTATTGATCTAGCATTAGATAAAAATGGAAGGGTGTGGCTTCTTGAGGTTAATTCTAAGCCTTCCAAAAGTGACAATACACCGCTGAAAGAACAGAAAATTCGTCCTTCTGTGCCTAGAATCATTCAATATTCCCGTTTTTTATCAGGTTTTTAATGGAGACTTCTATGTTATTTGGCGCATTTAAACTTGGTATTCTAGTTGCTTCAATTGATCATCCCTCAAATAGAACTGACATGACTCCTGTATTGCCCGAACCAAGCTTCTACCGTGATCTAATCATGACCGCAAAACGGCTCGGAATTGATACGTACGTATTTTCCGCAGAAGGATTTCGGGAAAGTACCACTGAAATAAGCGGCTATCGTTTTGAGCAAAACAGCTGGAAGCGCATGCTCGTTCCATTGCCGGACATCATCTACGATCGTTGCTTTTACACAAAAGCTAATCAGCTCATTAGCTGCCGTAAAATGCTAGAAACATTAGCGAGCCGCAGACCCTATATACTGTTAAATGGCAATCTCCCTTCTAAGCTAGAAGTCTACAATGCTCTTAAAGATGACAGCAAGCTCGCATGTTATTTACCAGAAACGGTTCGCTTCCACTCAACAGAGCAGCTTAAGCAACTCGCTGATCGCCATCATCACGGCGTCATTTTAAAGCCGTCTGTCGGCATGCAAGGCAGAGGAATCGTTCATATAAGGCGCTGCCCGCTTGATCATAGGACCTTTGTTAGAGGCAGAACTCATCAAAATAAATCTTTCTCTATCTCATTTGCATTTTCTGAGGATTCCGCATTTGCTCAGTGGGCCAATCGTTTTATAAATAGATCCACCTTTATTATTCAGCCTTTCCTAAAGCTAAAGGATCAGAATGACAAACCGTTTGACGTAAGAGTATTGCTTCAAAAGGACGAAAAAGGACAATGGTCACGCAGCGGCACCGTGATACGCTGTGGTCATACTGGTGAAATTACCTCCAACCTACATGGTGGCGGCGATGCTCTTCCTGCCTCTGAGCAGYTTGCTTCCCTTTTGGGCAAGGAAAAAACCGAACGTTTACTGGACCAAATCCATACAATAAGCAAGATAATAGCAGTAAGACTTGAAAATAAATTCGGCAGATTTGCTGAGTTTGGCTTAGATTATGGAATTGAGCCGGATGCAACGCTTTGGCTTATTGAAGCAAATTCCAAACCAGGCCGAACCTCCTTCCGACTCATAAGTGACCATGAAGCAGTAAGGCATTCCATCGAAAGACCGCTCTTATACGCACGATTGCTGGCAAGACGTATTTCTCCGTCCCTTATCACAAATGCATCTGCAAAAGGTATAAATCCTTAATCGAATACCCAAAACTAATTAAGGCCTTTCCATGTTCAGGAGGTTCATACATGAGTTTGACGACTTGTAATGTACATTTCTCTCAGCAGTCCGATAAAGTAATTTATTTAACCAGCCCGTTGCTAAAAAAGCTTAAGCTGTCCGACAAAAAGTCCGTCCACCTCAAACTCGGCAAAGAAGTAATCATTGCAGAGATTAAGCAGTTGAAACGACCGGGCAATCATTTGTATTTGTCAGCCGGCATCCGCCAAGCGATCAGAATTCCTAAATCGGGCAACGTCTACGTACTCAACACTGGTGACAATGAGGTTAAGCTTGGGCCATTAGTCGGCATTTTAAGTGATAACTTTAGTCATTCAGAAAGCAATCCTTTTGGCTCAAGAACGGGATTTATTAAAGAGATTATACGTACCGGAGAGAAAAAGGCTTATTTATTTGGCTTTACACCTAGCGATATTAATTGGCAGCAAGAAACCGTTAACGGCTATTTTCTAAATCCACAAGGCGGCTGGTATCGTAAGGTCGTGCCCTTGCCTGATGTGATTTATAATCGGCTGCCTAGCCGCAAGGCTGAATTCTCAGCATCGATCAATGCGCTTCGTGAACGCTTCGTAAAACGTAAAATCCCTTTTTTCAACTGGAGTTTCTTAAATAAAGCTGATGTTTATAAGCTGCTAGACAATGATCCTGAGGCGCTTAATCATTTGCCTGAATCGGTATCTAAGCCTACATCCGAGAAAATAAAGGAACTTCTCGAGAAGCATCAATTTCTTTATTTAAAACCAGCGACAGGCAGTTTTGGAATTGGAATATATAGACTGACCTTTCATGCTAAACGCGGATATTTCGCACGCTACCGCAAAGGCAATCAGAATGTACTCCTCAGGTTCAGCACCTTCCAAGGCTTAATGCGAATGCTTCAAGCCAGACATGGGAACAGCTTGAACAATTACATCATCCAACAAGGTATTCGATTAGTTGAAATTGATGGCTGCCCCCTTGATTTCAGATTTCATATGCATAAAAACGGAAAAAATGAATGGATTCCAGCTGGTATTGGGGCGAAAAAAGCTGGACGCGGCAGCGTCACCACTCATGTTAAAAATGGCGGTGCGCTTATGACCCCTGAGCAAGCGCTTGATCACACATTCGGTAGCAAATCTGATGAAGTTTTGGAAAAAGCAAAGGTCGCCGCAGTCAGACTTTCAGAGGCAATTGAACGGAATTATCCTCATCGCCTCGGAGAACTCGGCCTTGATATCGGAATTGATAAGAACGGAGATGTATGGATGTTTGAAGCCAATGCAAAGCC
>NZ_JBFUHJ010000452.1:0-4487 GCF_056402455.1 Paenibacillus sp. P4_A7
TCTATATCTCGTTTTGTCTACTTCCGTAATTTCACGGATTACTTTACAAGGATTACCAGCAGCAATTACGTTAGATGGAATGCTTTTGATTACAACGCTCCCTGCACCAATGATCGTATTATCACCGATCGTCACACCAGCAACAACGGTCACGCCTCCGCCGATCCAAACGTTATTACCGACAGTGATTGGAGCTACAATTTCCAATCCCTCGTTACGTTGGTCCACATCAAACGGATGACCTGCTGTATAAAATCCACAATTGGGTGCAACAAATACATTATCTCCAAAAACTATTTTAGCACCATCTAACATGACAAGATTATGATTGCTATAAAAGTTTTCACCGATTTCAATATTATATCCATAGTCACACACGAAAGGCTGCTCAATCAAGAAATGATCGCTTGTTTTACCAAGCAGTTTTTTTATTATAGCTTCTCTTTCGTTTACGTTTTTTGGATGGAGCTGATTATATTCGTAGCAAAGGCCTTTTGCCAATAAACGTTCTTCAATTAATTCTTTATCATAATTTGCATTATAAAGTAGTCCTTGTTGAGATTTCTCTTTTTCTGTCATGTCTTCATTTTCCTCCAAAACTAATAACCGTAATCGAAATATTTATATCTACATATCGAGGATACCCATTGTTTGTATTTTTATCTCTAGCATTGGAGATATCACTAATACTAGTCGTTTGCTGTTCTCTTAGCTTTAACATGTTTAAGCTGGGCCACGATGATAACGCTAATGATGACCAGAAGGAACCACGAGCTAATCTTACTGAAACTTACAAGTTGCCAGGTTTGATTCTGATCAGGGTATTTCCAAGCATTAAAAAATGTTGCTATATTTTCGGCTAACCAGATAAAAAAACCTACAATGATAAAAGCTAGCGTTAAAGGCATTCGATAAGTAATAGTGCGTACCCGATATATGATCCGTGTTTTCCAAAAGACGATAAACACAAGTGCAGTCAGCCACCAACGAATATCAGGGATAAAGTGATGTGTGAAAAAGTTCAAATAGATGGCTCCTCCTAGAATCGCCGAAGGCATTAGCCCAGGCCAGCCGGTCATATCCATCCGCAGTCTCCGCCATACCTGACACATAAAGCTCGCTACACTTGCGTACATAAAACCGCTATATAATGGGACGCCGAGCAATTTAGTGTAACCAAGCTCAGGATATGCCCAAGATCCCATATTCACCTTATATATCTCCAGTAACAAACCAATAACGTGAAAGATACAAATTACTTTGATTTCATCTCGTGTCTCTAAGCCGCTGCGGTACATGAGGTATTGTACTCCAAGTAGAATAAGCAGGATAGCATCATAACGATAAATGAAAGGTATCTCAATCACGCTAGAGAGAGCTAATGTTCCAAAAATCGCAACAGGAAATAAGCAGCTCATGGCTTGATGATAGCCAAAATACATTAGTTGTACGAATGATTTCACGTATGTTTAACTTCTCATCCCATAATGACAAAAAAACAGCCTGTTGAGTGTTCTCAACAGGCTGCAACTCTCAATGGAAATATAATTGATGACAAACTAACTTATGCTGCTTTTGATGACTCGTTTTCTTTCACCTTGCCGCCTGAAACGACCCAACCAATTACAGCGATAAGGATAAGCACCACGTAGAATGTTACTTTCCAGGCTGCAGATTCCACGAAGTCATGCGGGATAACATTCAGCGCTGGATGCGCAAGCGTATGAACAGCTAGCTTAACACCTACCCAGCCGACGATAAAGAATGCAGCAACTTCGAGAGCAGGTCTGCTCTCCAATAGCTTCACGAACATATTTGCTGCAAAACGCATGATGACAAGGCCGATAAATCCACCTAAGAATATAACGATAAATTGACCGCCATCCATACCCCCGATTTTCGGCAAGGTAGTTGCAGGCAATGCTACGGCCAGCGCGACAGCTGCCATAATCGAGTCAATCGCAAATGCGATATCCGCCACTTCGACTTTGAGTACAGTCATCCAGAAACCACTTTTCTTTCGTTCTTTCCCCGAACTCTTGGCAGCGGAATCTTCGCCATTTTTGACAATTAACTTACGTATTATATGGTTGAGTGCAATAAACAGAAGATAGAGCGCCCCGATGGCTTGTACCTGCCATACATCCACCAAAAACGAAATCGCGAACAACGAACCAAATCGGAAAACAAAAGCTCCTGCCAAACCATAGAACAAAGCCTTTTTACGCTCTGCTTCAGGTAAATGTTTGACCATAATCGCTAGTACGAGCGCGTTGTCGGCTGCGAGTAGACCCTCCAGCGCAATTAATACAAAAAGCACCCAGCCATACTCCATTAATAATGCAAAATCCATTCAATTTCCTCCTAAATTAAAAATGATAGACTTACCGTCTGATGTCTCAAAAATTCTAGTAACCTTTATCGAGTTAGACAAAGGTCTCGTTAACAATAGTGCCTCTATCATTAATGCCATTAAAGCCGGAGAACTTCCGTTCTCATAAATAACGACTTTACAGTGGCAGCCACTCCCCTTTTCTGTTTGGATTAAATACTCAACTGCTATCATGCATCTTGCAAAAAGCGTTTTATAGAATGTGATACGGTAAGAGGTACACATTGGTTTCATGAATTAGAGATATATTTCTGATATAGCAACATGAAATGATAGAATTCGTGCATTTTTATGGGTTTATGGATTAATTTACATCATGGAATGTGGCTTGGGGACTAACATTATACAATAAATAATATTTTTTTTGCTACTCGTTTATGTTTCATTAGAGGTTAATAAACTTTGTTGCAATATTTTCGCAAAATTCTCTGTCATGTTCTACAAAAAGAATGGTCGGTGAGTATTCAAGCAGCAGCTCTTCAATTTGCATGCGAGAAATAATATCAATAAAATTAAGCGGTTCATCCCAAATATGCAAATGAACGTTCTCACTTAGACTTTTTGCAATTAGCACTTTCTTCTTTTGTCCTCCGCTAAAGGCTGAAATATCCTTTTCAAATTGAACTCTGGAAAAATCAAGCTTTCTTAAAATCGATTTAAAAAGACTTTCATCAATCCCATTGTCTGCAGCAAAATCTGATAAATTGCCCTGTAGATGGGATGTATCCTGTGAAACGTAGGATATTTTAAGCTGACTATCCTTCATGAAGATACCTGTATAGTTAATATGTTCACCGCAAATCAGTTTAATGATACTTGATTTTCCGGATCCATTTTTTCCCGAAAGAGCTATTCGATCTCCATGCTCAATAGTAAAACTTATATCTGTACAAACCATCTTCTCATCATAAAAAATGGAAACATGATCTAGTTCAGCAAGTTGATTTTTATGAAAAGCAAGTTGAGAAATCTCCAAGCTTTCAGAGCTTTCGATATTTTTAAGGAGTTTTGACTTATCTTCAATTGCCGTCTGCTGTCTTTGTTCAATTGATTTTGACCGTTTCATCATTTTTGCAGCTTTATGGCCTACATATCCTTTATCTACCTTCGATCCCGAATTCCTTGTTCMGTTTTTTGTTTTTTCCACATCGTGTGACCAGTTGCCTGTACGCCTAGCAGAATCGGACAAACGCTTAATATCTCTTTTTAGTTTTTCGTTCTCCGCGAGCTCAAAGTTATCTTGTCTCCTTTTGTTTTCCCACCAACCTGAAAAATTGCACTTTTGAATTTCTATGTTGGTCTTATTGATTGAAAGGATGTGATCTACGCAATTATCAAGAAATGATCGGTCGTGAGATACCAAAATAAATCCTCTTTTGGTATTAAGATAATCACTGACAAGCTTTCTGGCATTCATATCAAGATGATTGGTTGGCTCATCAATCAACAGAAAACTATTTTCTTTAATAAACAATGTAGCCAGCAATACTTTCGTTTGCTCTCCGTTTGACAAGGAATCAAAGGGCCGATATAGAACATCTTCAGAAACCTTTAGCAGTGAAAGCTCACGCATTAATTTCCAATGAAGATAATCTGGAAAAATGTCACTTATTACATCAATGGTATTACTTTCTTTGTTCTCGACATGAAAAGGGAAATATTCAAAATTGACGATGGCAGATATATTTCCACTATATTCATGATTTCCAAGCAACAAGTTCAGAAACGTCGTTTTACCTCTACCGTTCCTTCCTGTAAATCCCAGCTTCCAATCCGTATCGATTTGAAAATTTACGTTTTCAAATATGTTATCGTAAGTGCCATCGTAGGCAAAGGTTAGATTCGAAACATTTATTAATGACATAAATTATTCCCCCTGTACAAGCGTAAACGGTTGTCGCTATCCTTGGTGGCATAAACGTTCGTTTCGCGTAGATAGATAAGCACATTTATAAGTGGAAACTTATAAATTCTTATCTATAAAAAAATAAAAGCTACAAGAAAAGTTACTTTTCTTGTAGCTCAAATAAATACAGTTAACTAACCCCTAATTGGAGTTAGAAAAGGATATATTGATTGAGTGAAAAGATAAAGT
>NZ_JBFUHJ010000453.1:0-4472 GCF_056402455.1 Paenibacillus sp. P4_A7
AATTACCTTTTATTCCAATTACTAGTCAAATTAGATATGGATTTTTCTTATTGCTTTGTATAATCTATTAGATGAAAACAAAAACAAGTAAGGGAGAAATCTTATGAAAATCCAATATACGTTATTTCCTGAAGGGCGAACGAAAGCTATGACTTTCAGCTTTGATGATGGGCGTACTCAGGATCGTCGACTCGTAGGGAAAATGAATCAGTATGGCTTCAAGGGAAGCTTTCATCTGAATTCCGGTTTCCTTGGTAGAGAAGGTTATATTACTGCGGAGGAGGTTCGCACGCTCTTTCAAGGCCATGAAGTATCTGCACATACGGTTGGTCACCCTTTTCTGGAAATATCACCTCCAGATCAAGTGGTTCATGAAATAATGGAAGACCGAAGGGTGCTCGAGGGCCTTGTCCTTTATCCGGTCCGAGGGATGAGCTATCCGTTTGGAACTTATGATGATAAGGTCGTATCCATGCTGCCGATGCTTGGAATCGAATATGCAAGGACTGTGAACAGCCATGGCAGGTTCGATATGCCATCTGATCCTTTGCGTTGGAATCCAACATGCCATCATAAACAACTAGTAGAAACGGTTGAAACCTTCATAGCCCATAAGGATAGAAACAACAAGATGTCTTTACTCTACGTGTGGGGACATAGCTATGAGTTTGACAATGATAATAATTGGGAGATTATCGATCAGGCAGGAGAACGATTAAAGGAAAATGATACGATCTGGCACGCAACGAACGCTGAAATTATAGCGTATAGACAAGTGTTGGAGAGGCTGAGATTCTCAGTTGATAGAAGTATGGTTCATAATCCTTCTGCAATGGACGCCTGGATTAGCGTCGAAGGAGAACCTGTTAAGGTCAGTGCGGGTCAAGTTCTTCAGTTATAAATTAATGCGAAGAGAGGCTAATCAAATTTATTTACTTACATAGTATGCTCTAGTAATATTAGCGAAGAGGGACTCACTGGTATTACTAGAATTATTTATAATATGAGCAATTATAAAAACATACTATGTAAGGGGATACATGTGATGAGTGAAAACACAAAGCTATGGTATGATCGTCCATCTACATTGAGTGAAGGAAACGATCTAGAAAGCTGGAATCGAGCACTTCCAATTGGAAATGGAAGACTTGGTGCGATGGTATTTGGTGATTGCCCTATTGATAGAATACAAGTTAATGAAGAGTCGATCTGGGCGGGGCCCCCTATCCCGGTTCATCAAGAGGGAGCGAATCAGGCAATTAAAGAAGCGAGGGAACTGCTATTTGCAGGTAAGCCGGAGGAAGCGGAGCGACTTGTTCGGGAGAAAGTGCTCTCTCCTCATACGGGCCCAAGAAGCTATCAGCCTTTTGGAGATATATGGATTGATAGCATTGAAGCTAATGTTGATCAATCAATTAGTGAGTATAGAAGAGAACTGGATTTGGATTCAGCGTTGGCAAGCGTAACGTATCTTCAAGGAGACGTACGTCATATACGTGAAGCTTTTTCAAGCGCAATCGACGAAGTGCTTGTTATACGTTGGCATACGGAAGGCCAAGGACAAATCAACACACGGATTGGAATGACGAGAGATGAGCATGCAACTGTAACAGTGAAAGATAATGATTCACTTGTACTTACAGGACAGGCTGCACATGGAGATACACATCTTGGTGTCAAATTTTCGGGTGTATTAAAGGTTATGGCCGAAGGAGGCCGGATTACGCAAGAGGGTAAAGGACTTACGGTTAGCGGTGCCGACTCTATAATCTTGTATCTGGCGGTTCGCACCGATTACCACTTTGCTAATCCCTTTCAACCTTTACTTCATGATCTAATAGAACGCTGCGAAGCCGATTTGGAGAAAGCAATTAATAAATCGTATGAGCAGTTGAAGAGTGAGCATGCTCTTGAGCATCAACGCTTGTTTCAGCGCTCCGAGCTCCGTATCGGACAGAGTTCTTCAACTTTGCTGGCTCCGGAAACTATACCGACGGATCAGAGATTGGAAGCATTCAAGCTTGGGAATGAAGACCCGAGTTTAATCGCTTTATATTTTCATTACGGCAGGTATCTGCTGATCTCTTCAAGTCGACCTGGCAATATGCCGGCCAATCTGCAAGGGATATGGAATCCTCATATGAAGGCTCCTTGGGATAGCGACTACCATATTAACATTAATCTGCAAATGAATTATTGGCCTGCTCAAGTAACCAATCTTGCGGAATGCCATCTTCCATATTTTGATCTCCTCGAAGGGCTGGTAGAAAACGGACAGAAGACAGCTCGCGAGGTATATGATTGCCGCGGCTTCGTAGCGCATTATACGACCGATGCTTGGTTGTTCACCGCCCCGCTAGGCGCTATTAATTACGGCATGTGGCCTATGGGAGCGGGATGGTGTGTCCGGGATTTCATGGAATATTATCGTTTTAATGGAGATCTAACGTTCCTGAAGGAACGAGCTTATCCGATTCTCAAAGAAGCTGCACTCTTCTTTTTGGACTGGCTGGTTAGGCATCCCGAAACGGGGCAGTGGGTCTCGGGTCCTTCTGTTTCACCTGAGAATTGTTATACTTCACCTTCAGGTACAAATGTAGGCTTGTGTATGGCACCTGCGATGGATCAGCAAATCATCTGGGATGTGTTTACATCTGTAGTGGAAGCGGCACAGGAGCTAAAGATTAGCGACGATTTCATCAAACAAGTGATGGAAGTATCGAAAGAGCTGGCGATGCCTGGTATCGGCACGGATGGCAGGCTTTTGGAATGGTGTGAGCAATATGAAGAAGTTGAACCGGGCCATCGTCATATTTCTCATTTATATGGCGTGTATCCGAGCGAGCAATATACCTATGCGACAGCCCCTGAGCTGATGGAAGCGGCAAAAAAATCGCTGAAATACCGTTTGAGCCATGGAGGCGGTCACACCGGTTGGAGCCGTGCTTGGATTATCAATATGTGGGCGCGTTTTAAAGATGGGGATAAGGCCTATGACAATGTAGCGATGTTACTAAAGCATTCTACACTTCCGAATCTATTCGACAGCCATCCGCCATTTCAGATCGATGGAAATTTCGGCGGGATTGCCGGTATTTCAGAAATGCTTTTGCAAAGTCATAATGGTGAAGTAGAACTGCTGCCAGCGCTTCCTGCGGTATGGGATGAGGGAATAGTAAAGGGGCTAAAAGCGCGCGGAGGTTTCGAAGTAGATATTGAATGGCAGCAAGGACGCTTGAAGCAATGTACGATTATTTCGTTAAATGGCAGAAGCTGCAAAGTATCGTATAACGGACAAACGATCGTTTTTGATACGGAAGCGGGTAAGACTTATGATGTGGACTTCTCTAAATAGATAAAGGTATAAGTTTTGACTTATAAAGTTGTTTATCTATTTGCGCGAGACGAACGACTTCGGCTTAGAGGATGGCAGAGCCGGACGTTTACGTTAGTTTTTAGACTGATACAAACAGCAGATGACTTCTGATTTCAAGGAGTCATCTTTTTGTTTGCCACGAGTACTGCCATATCTTCACCTCTGATTCTAACTGTGACCCTAACTGTGACTCTAACTCTAACTCTAACTTTATCTTTATCTCTATCTCAACGTCACCATCTGTCACTCTGCCTCTATACCCAAATATGTTGCTAAGTATCTCCATGAAAATACCTATTCGTCTGCCGTCTTGGAAGTGTAGTTAACTTAGTTTCACATTTTGAAACTAACGTAGGTTATCATAGAATTTGAGACGAGCTAGTTTCAGAATTTGCAATTAAATCACCAAAAGGAGGCTCGGATCAAGCAAATCCAGCGATTAATTTCAAATTCTGAAACTAAATCACAGCATATCCTTTTGCTATCTGACTTAAATGCAAATATTGAAACTAACTGAACATTGTAAATAAGGCTGAGGACAAAGACGTGCTTACTTATGAACATTTCCTCAATTTTGGTCTCTCGAGGGTTATATATTCTTATTTGTGATTAGAAAGTCAAATCGATACCGAATACACTGCAGTAACGGAACCTATGTTTCTGCATCGCGCATTGGGGCGATACGTGTTGGCAGTCAATCACACGCTTAAATCGCATTAAGATCGATGAATAGCGAATGAACGGATAGAAGCGTTGTAAGTGAACACTTATAACACATCTATATCGAAAGTAAATATGGCTACTGATAGTCCAAGAAAAAGGGATAGTTTCCTGTTTAATAGGGAGACACGGCCATGGATGAAAGAATAACTCTACTACTATTTTATATTATAAATACGACAGTGTAACATTGTAGACAATCATACAACGTTGAATTATAATGGTTGTAAGTTATGGAAAATCATTAAAATGAGCCGAGTTGGGGAAATTTTGAATCGGAAACTTTAGTGGGAATCTGTACTGATAACAGGTGCCAGGCAGGTCTAGGCGAAGCAATAGCGCACCAATTCGCAGTTGAAGGAGCACAGGTTGCCGT
>NZ_JBFUHJ010000454.1:0-4437 GCF_056402455.1 Paenibacillus sp. P4_A7
GACTATATTTTCGTCTACATGGGCTGGGGCGTTAATGAGGAAGATATGAACTGGATGAACGAGGTGCTGCAGCAACATCCGGAACGAAAAGCGATACTAGTGTTCCACGAATACATGAAGGCGAATGCGACTCGTTCCGCAACAGGAGAAATGATTTATAACGGGGTAGTTATACCTAACCCGAACGTTGTCATGGTCATTAGCGGCCACTATACCGGCAGTTCGGTAAAAACCGATGCGCTTGACGACAATAACGACGGAACGGCTGATCGCTATGTGCACCAAATTCTTAATGATTACCAAGGAATTGAAGACGGCGTTACCGGCGGCTCCGGCTATTTGAAGCTGTTCCACTTCGATACGGAAACGGGTCAGGTGTACGTCAACACGTATTCGCCTGTACTTGATGATTATAATTACTATGAGCCTCAAAAGGATGAATGGACGCTTAAGATGGACCTTGAGCCTCAAGTAAAACGAGTCGCTACCGATATGATGGAGGTGCGGATCTATTCGGATGAGGCAATCGGAAGCACCGTTCAAGCTGAAAGCGGGGATACCGTGCAGATGATATGGAGCGGGCTTGCCGGAAGCCAGACCTATTATTGGTATGCGGTTGCAGAGGATGCGTTCGGCGGCTTTAAAGCGTCAGAGCTGTCGAGCTTCCGCACGCGTCTCGTCGTTCCTGCTCCGACAGGGCTGCAGGCATCTGATATTAATCCGGCAGGAGCATTGGTAAGCTGGAATCCAGTTCTCCCGAGCGACGGCGGAGCGGTGACTTATCGTATTTCCGTCAACGGTGCTGAAGCTGCGACGGTTACGGAATCCGTTTATGCGGCTGGAGGCCTTGAGCCGGATACGGAGTATCGTTTTAAAGTCATAGCGGTGCATGAATCAGGGGTTGTGTCAGCGCCGAGCGAGGAGCTGGTTGTCCGCACACTGATCACCCTTGCTTCGCTTCAAGCAACGCTTGACCAGTTGACCGCTTCAGGCGGGGTGTTAAGTCCGATTACGAATCAATTGAGCAATTCTTTAAAGCAGGCGGAGCATCATAAGGAGAAAGGTAATCATGACCAAGCAGTCAAGATGCTGGAGGACTTTCTCAAGCATCTGCGGAATGAAGCATTGGCCTCATCTGTGTCAGAGGATGTCAAGCAGCTTTTAGAGGAGAAGACACAAAKGCTGATACAGCTATGGAACGGCCGGCAAATTTAGTCGATAAGACAAAACAATCCTCCATGCCAAAGATGCGTGGAGGATTGTTGCCAGTATTGCGACCGCTCGTTTATAACGATAACGCATCCAGTGGAATTTCGAACACATGCTTTAGTACTAGGCCTGCTGCAAGCAGGGTTTCATCCGGCATCTGCTCCATATACAGAAGTTCAACGCCGCGGCTTGTCATAGGAACGCTTTCCATAAGCGTCTCCTTCAGCTTCGAAACGATATCACTGCCCCAAGAATCTAATACTCTACCTGTTAGCAGCACGCGGTCAGGGTTTAGAAAGGTCACCAAATTGCCGATGGCTATAGCCAGGGTTTTGATCATTGTATCGTGCAAATGAATCATGGACTCGTCGCCTGATCGGACGGCTTGTTGGAAAGCTTCAAGCGTTTGCCCTGTATTAAATTGGAGTCCGCTTATGGATAACAACGTCGTCAGGCAGCCTGTTCCTCCGCAATGACATGGATAAGCTTCCGGCCCCGTGAAGGCTTTATAATGACCGAATTCGCCTGCAACGAAGGACGATCCGGAGATGAGCCGCGTATCCGAAAAGATCGCCCCGCCGATTCCGTAATCGAATTTCAATGTGATATTGTCTGTGGAACCGCTAAGGCAGCCGTTCATATTTTCATTAACCGCTAATAAATTGGCATCATTCTCAAGATAGACAGGCAGCTCATACTTCTCCTCAAGCAGTGACTTGAGCGGTAGCTGTAAGAAACCGAGGCCAGGCACACGCAGCAGGATGCCCTGCTTCGAATCGGCCAGCCCTTGTACGCTGATCCCGATTCCTTTCGTCTTGGCAAGCTCCGGAACCTGCTCCAGTAGCTCATCAATGACTTCATGCAGCAGCTGAAGCAGGTTGTCTATACTTTTGTACTTATCCACGGAACGATTGGTCAATGACAGCCGTTCATTGCGGAAGTTATAGACGCAGCCCCGGATATATTTGCCGGCGATTTCAATGCCTAATGCATAATGGCTGGAGCTGTTGACGGAGAGCGCGACCCGCTTTCTGCCACTGCCGGCTTCTAATGGCATATGCTCGCCTTCGAAGACGAGACCATCCTCCAGCAGGCGATTGACGATATTGGTTACGGTTTGTTGGCTCAAGCCTGTCTTATGTGCTAGCTCAACGCGCGAAATGGATCCTTCAGAAAATATCAAATAAAGTACCTTTTGCTGGTTGATGGATTTCAGCAGCTTGTTGCTCGTGTTTTTTAAGGCGTCCACGAATTGTACCCTCACTTTATTAAATTTTGATTGACAGTATATACAGTTTGTGTAGAATATTAATAAAGTCATTTGATTTATTAATAATACACCTATTATAACCTACTTTAAGAGGAACGTGAATAGTAAATGTGGATAGCTGGAATTGTAATCATCATGTCTGTACTCTGCATTCCACTAGTGTTTGTTTGTTGGATGCATACAGCAAGCCTGAGAGTGGGACGCTCCGACGCTCTTATTGTACTCGGTTATCGTTCCGATGACGGCAGTATTCATCCGCTGCTGAAGGAACGGCTCGATACGGCTATAAAGCTCTTCCGTCAATATGATTATTCCTATATGATGCTTTCCGGCGGAGCTGTAGGCTCGGACCGGTCAGAGGCAGAGCTTATGCGGGACTACCTGGTCCAGCAGGGCATTGCTGAAGAGAGACTGATCTTAGAAATGAAATCACGCAATACGGTGCAAAATGTAGTCAACTGCAGACAGCTCCTCAGGCAACATGGACTCAGCACGTGCGTACTTGTCTCCAATTCATTTCATATTCGGCGAATGAAGTACATTATGAAGAAGCTTGGCATTTCGGCTATTTTCTATGCCAAAAGGGATATACGCAGTATCCTGACGCTGCAGCTTCGGTTAACCTTCCTCGAGATTCGCGCGTTTCGTTTGACACTGCCCTGGATTGAGAAAGCCTTGAAGAAAAATAGCGCGGTCAATAACAGAAAAGAGCAAAATGCCGCTAGTTGATGGAAGTGCAGCCGAGGAGGCTGCTCCTTCTAAAGCATTATTTGAAAGCGGATACAAATTGCAGGCAAGGTAGATGCTTATAGGAGGTGGGGCTTAGCGGTTGAGAGGGCTGCATATTGGCTATTCGGGAAAACAGTTATTGCAAACAAATTAATTGAAGTGCCAAAGAAAGGGTGGTTATCAAATGAAGACGACTTGGAAGAAGCTTCTTACCATCGGCTTAACAACAATGATGACCTTTGCGTTGCTCGCAGCCTGCAGCGGCAACAACAGCAATAACAGTAAGAACAACAATAATACAAACACCGACAGCACAGGAACCGTGGCGCCTGCCAGCAGCACGCCGGCACCGGAAGCTGCAGTATATGAAAACGGATTGCCAAAGGACGAGAAGGTAACGCTTAAGGTCGGGTTCTTTGTAGGCGGTTATGGACGTGATTGGTTTGATTATGCGGTAAAGTCTTTCACAGCGAAGTACCCAAATGTAACGATCGATATTACCGCATCAGCTGACATGAAAACAATCCTCTCCACCAAAATCTCTGCAGCCGATGACAAAGATATGTTTGATCTATTCAATACGACCCCATCAGGCGGTATCGTATCGCTCGCCGAAGCAGGGAAGCTTGAGCCGTTGGATGATATCTGGGATTACAAGCTGCCGGATGTACCAGATAAAACGGTGAAGGAACTCATGATGCCTGGGATGTATGAATCAACGACTTTGATTGGCGGGAAGCGTTATGAGTTTGCTACGGCCAGCAGCTTCGGCGGATTGTTCTTTAACAAGAAGCTGTTTGAGGAGCAAGGCTGGAACCAAAATCCTCGCACATGGGATGAATTTAAAGCGCTTCTAGCGGACATTAAGGCTGATGGCATCACTCCGATTACGTTCCCGGGCATTCATCCAAGCTATCATAACTGGGCATTCGGAACAGCCAAAAACTTTGAACTAGCAGATATCAATAGACATGTTGATGAATTTATAGAAAATTATAAAAACTATGGCCTCCCGCAATATACAAATCCAGAAACGGTTGAAACCTGGACCAGATTTTATGAGCTGGGTCAACAAGGATATTTTGCAGAAGGACTGCCGGCTTTGAATCATACGCAATCGCAAATGCAGGTTATTCAGGGGCAAGCGGCGATGGTATCGACAGGAACCCATGTAGAAAATGAAATGAAGGAAGCGACGCCGGCCGATTTTAATTGGGGCTACATGGCTG
>NZ_JBFUHJ010000455.1:0-4424 GCF_056402455.1 Paenibacillus sp. P4_A7
AATTACTACTTATCAAATGGATACGTTGAATCAGTTTGGCGCACTTGTGACCAATGGACAGCAAGAATTAGCGGCATTAGCTTATTTGATCACGATGAAATTTGCCGAAGAAAATGCGGCGTACATTCGTGAAATGGGACTTTATTACGAAGAAAAGCTCCAAGCATTGACGCTGCGGCACTCCTCGCTTATTGAGAGGGTGGAGGGGCTCGGACATCTTTCAACCTTGTTCTTTCATGAAGCGGAGAAGGTTACGTTATTTACAGGCATTCTTAATAAAAATTGCATCGATATTAGTGCTCAAACCTATAAAGCGAAATGCCCGCCTGTAGCACTTACAAAACCGCCTATTATCGCTACCAAAATAATGATAGACTTCTTTTTGGATAAGATGGATGATGCTTTAGAAAGCATAAAATGACATTGATTAATGAAGGAGTAATTATGATTGAACAAAAAATAGAAGATATTGACATCGACGAGAGAAGAAAACGGATTTTGGATTTGCTCCATCGAGAAGGCAAGGTAAAGGTAGCTGAATTAAGTAAACTTTTTGGTACATCAGAGGTAACTATCCGCAGTGATCTGGATGAGCTGGGTGCACAGCAATTGCTGCAGCGCACGCACGGAGGTGCGATCAGCACTTACAAATCGTATTATAATATGAACTTTCAAGAACGTGCGGAGACTAATAAAGAAGAAAAAAGAAAAATTGCGGTTGATGCGGCTTCCCTCATTTCTGATGGTGATACCGTCATTCTCGGCTCAGGAACGACACCACTTTATGTGATGAAGGAATTAAGGAATCACAAAAATCTAATTATTATTACGAACTCCTTGTCAATCGCGCAGGAAGCCGGATTCAACAGAAATGTTAATGTTGTTATTTTGCTTGGAGGAAATCTAAATTTTGAATACCAGTTTGTCTCAGGTGATGATGCTATTAATCAATTAAACAAATATAAGGCCGATAAGCTCATCCTCTCTTCTGATGGAATAAGCTCCGAGTTTGGGGTTAGCACGTATCATCACCAGGAAGCGGAATTGTACAGACAAATGATCGCTAGAGTGGATAAGACAATTTTAGTGGCGGACTACACGAAGATAGGCAGGGCTAATTTTTCACTTATTGCAGGTATCGAGAAAATGGATTGCCTCATCACAAACGAAAATGCCAACAAGGAAGAAATCGAGGCATTTAAAGAACAGGGCATTGAGGTACGGTTGGTTTAATGGTTGGTTTAATAATCCTTTAGAAGCTGGTGATGAATGTGAAGATTGGTTTGGTAAAGGAAATCAAAAACAACGAGAATAGAGTGGCACTTACACCCGGTGGAGTAAAAGAATTAGTAGGCCAAGGACATCAAGTATTTGTGGAGAAGGATGCGGGTCAAGGCAGTGGATTTGACGATGCACAGTATTTGGATGCTGGAGGAATGGTGCTAGAGGACAAGCGCGAGCTGTTCAACCAAGCAGATATTATTGTAAAGGTGAAAGAGCCTTTAGCATCGGAGTATGAGTTTTTCAAACCCGGGCAAGCACTTTTTGCCTACTTGCATTTATCAGCGGAACTTCCCTTAACAAAGATGTTAATTGAAAAAAAGATTTCTGGCATTGCTTTTGAAACAGTACAGCTCGTTAATAAACAGCTTCCTTTACTTGCTCCAATGAGCGAGGTTGCTGGAAGAATGTCGGTTCAGATCGGAGCAACGATGCTCCAAAAGTATAATGGCGGCATGGGCATTTTATTAGGCGGAGTTCCGGGGGTGAGCAGTGCAGATGTCGTGATCATCGGTGGCGGGGTTGTAGGTACGAATGCCGCGAAGATGGCAATTGGACTCGGTGCTAAGGTCACTATTCTGGATGTGGATAAAAATAGGCTTGTTTACCTCGATGATATATTCGGAGGGCGAATTACTACTCTGATTTGCAATGAATACAACGTAGCTCAAGCTGTTAAACATGCCGATTTGCTCATCGGTGCGGTACTCATTCCTGGAGCGAAAGCGCCTAAAATCGTGAAGGAAGAAATGGTACAGACGATGAAAAAAGGATCAGTTATCGTAGATGTAGCTATTGATCAGGGTGGATCGATCGAGACGATTGATCGAGTTACGACACATGACAACCCGTACTATGAAAAATACGGCGTGGTTCATTATTCGGTTGCCAACATGCCAGGGGCCGTTCCAAGGACATCGACCTTTGCGCTTGAAGCAGCAATGCTGCCTTATCTTGTGAAGCTTGCAAACAAAGGAATAGAGCAAGCTTTGATAGAGTATCCAGATTTGCGCCTAGGCTTAAATACTTACGACGGCTCGGTCACTTGCAAACCCGTAGCGAAAAGCCTAGGTCTCGACTATATAGATCCAATGGAGTGCTTGGATACGAAGAAGAGCGCTGTTGTATGAGAGGGTGATTGATGATGTCGGGCAAGGATAATCGGGTGTACCAGGAATACCTAATAGGACTTGATATCGGTACATCAGCCGTAAAAGGGGTACTGCTCTCAGCAGGTGGTTCTGTTGTTTCAAGGGAGCGTAACGAAACTCAAACTCAAGTTTTTGATGATGGCCGTATCGAGTTTGATGCTGATCTATTGTTCCGGTTGACTGCCGATGTCATTCGCAAGCTGGTCTCAGCACTGCCCGAGGGTGCATGCGTTTCGGGGCTAAGCATAGCGTCGGCCAGCGGAAATACTCTGCTTGTAAATGATCGTGGGGAGCCAATGCTCCCTGCATTCAGTTGGATGGATGAACGTGTTACGGATGAAATGGAAGCGACGTTCGGGAAGCTGGGAGCAAGTGAAGTTCATGATTTGATAGGATGGCCGCTGCTAAAAACTTTTCCACTTGCTCATCTTTCCTGGTTGAACGTTCACGAGGCGGACCTACTGAAAAGATCGGCAAGAGTGTGTATGAGCACGGAGTACTTGAATTACAAGTTAACTGGAGAATGGGCAATTGACAGTTCTACCGCTACCACCTTCTATCTGCAGGATCAGAAGGCAATGGAGTGGCATTTTCCTTATTTGCGGAAATTAGGAATTCCCGAGGAGAAGCTGCCGCGTTTACTAGCTCCGGGATCGGTTCTGGGCTATATCACTGTTGAAGCTGCTGTCGAGACAGGGCTTCCGCCTGGAATGCCCGTGACAGTTGGTTCTTTCGATCACCCGAGTGCCGCAAGGGGGGCGGGGGTACTGGATGAAGGACAACTGCTTCTATCCTGCGGAACCTCATGGGTAGGCTTCACACCATTAAAGGATCGGCAGAGTGCGATTGATCTTAAGATGCTGGTCGACCCATTCCTTCAACCAAAAGGGCCGTGGGGCGCGATGTTTTCAATTCCAGCAATCGCCACTTCGGTGGATAAATATATCTGCGAATATATTTCCAGCGCTCCGGATAGATACGATACGTTTAATGAGCTTGCCAGCGCGGCTAAGCCTGGAGCGGGCGGGCTTCTCATAAGCCCCATGTTGCCGGATGAGCTCGACGAACGGGATGAGTTCGCAAAGACAGATATCGCAAGAGCGCTAATGGAAGGAACGGTTTATCTCTTAAAAATGCATATAGACCGATTGGACGAGGCTGGGATGCGATTTGATTCCGTGACGATGGTTGGCGGACCTACAGAGTCTTTACTTTGGCCACAAATCGTAGCCGATGTTCTCGGGAAAGAAGTAAGCGTTATCAATGGGTCCTGCGCTGGAGCAGCAGGGGCAGCCATTATGGCAGGTATCGGCACGGGTCTATATTCGGATGAAAGAGGAGCATTCCTAAAAGCAGACTTTCCAAAGCTTATTAGGAAACCGGATCCAGCGGCGCATGAGGTTTATAAGCGAGAATACAGGAAATTTACAAGCGAATCTATTTCGAATAATGGGGGTTTGTCAGAATGAGTTTATTCGAGTTTAAGGAAGTTGACAAAATTTATTACGAAACCAAGCTAAAAGAGTTTTTACCCGATAAAATCATCGACATACATACACATGTATGGCTTGACAGCATTCGCATACAAACCTCAAAAGCGCCCGTGAGAGCCGTTACGTGGCCGTCCTTGGTTGCTGCACAAAATCCGATAGAGGATCTATACGAGACTTATCGGCTTATGTTTCCAGGAAAGCAGGTTACTCCGCTTATATTCTCGCAAGTGAGTTTGAATTACGACATCGAAGCTGGTAATGAATATATCAGGGAGTGCGCCGAAGAGCACAGCCTGCCGTCTCTGATGGTCACTAAGCCTGGTATGAGTGCCTCGGAATTTGAAGAGGGGATCGATAAGGGCGGATTTTTGGGATGCAAAGTTTACTTAAATTTTGCTGATTCCTATATCCCCGAGAAAGAAATACGGGTCTTCGATTTCTTGCCTCATCATCATCTGGAGGTTCTAAACAAGCGCGGTTGGGCCGCGATGCTGCATAT
>NZ_JBFUHJ010000456.1:0-4421 GCF_056402455.1 Paenibacillus sp. P4_A7
GTACTTTGCCTGTCTTGCGAACGGCTTCAAGTATAGCGTCTTTGTCAAGCGGTTGAAGTGTTCTTAAATCGAGTATGTGAGCGCTAATACCATCATCAGCGAGTTCAACTGCTGCTTGCTCCACAAAGTGAAGAGGCAGACTGTAGCCGATTACGGTAATATCATCGCCCTCGCGAAGGACATTCGCTTTGCCGATTGGTACGATATAATCCGTATCTGGCACATCACCGTTAATAAGTTTATAGCATTTTTTGTTTTCAAAAAATAATACCGGGTCTGGGTCACGAACAGCTGCTTTCAATAATCCCTTCGCATCATACGCGGTATAAGGCGCAACAATCTTTAAGCCGGGAGTTCCAAAGAAAACAGATTCTGTACATTGTGAATGGTATAAACCTCCGAACACTCCACCGCCAATCGGGGCTCTTACAACAAGTGGACATGTCCAATCATTGTTAGAACGGTAACGGATTTTCGCCGCTTCACTAATAATTTGATTGGTTGCCGGGAACATGAAATCCGAATATTGCATTTCCGCGATAGGCTTCATGCCGTACATAGCGGCTCCAATAGCAACGCCTGCAATTGCTGATTCTGCTAGTGGTGTATCCATCACGCGTTCCTCGCCGAACTGCTCTATTAGACCTTTCGTTGTTGTGAAGACGCCACCTTTAAGACCAACGTCCTCACCAAGAACGAATACGTCCTCATCACGTTCCATCTCTTCCTTCATGGCTAACCGTATAGCATCAATATAGTCCATAATCGCCATCTAATTACGACCTCCTTGCTCAGCATCATCTGCATAGACATGGAGCAGAATAGATTCTGGTGTTGGGAACGGCGCTTTATCGCCATATTCAGTTGCCTCATCAAGCACCTTGCGAATGGTAACGAGAAGCTCTGCTTCGAGCTCTTCCGACCAAATACCGCTATCTATCAAATATTGCTTGAATTTAGGAATACCGTCTCTTCCGCGATGCAGATCGACCTCTTCCTTCGTGCGATAAGCAAGATCGTTATCGGACGTTGAATGCGGTGAAATACGGTACATCATCGCTTCAATTAGAGTTGGTCCTTCTCCCGCAATTGCTCTTTCACGCGCTTCTTTAACAACTCGGAAAACTTCCAACGCATCATTTCCATCAACCTGGAGACCAGGGAAGCCATAACCGAGTGCACGATCAGATACCTTTCCGGCAAGCTGCTTATGAAGCGGTACCGAAATTGCGTACTGATTGTTTTCACACATAAAAATAACTGGCAGCTTATGCACGCCCGCGAAGTTACAGCCTTCATGGAAATCTCCCTGATTGCTTGAGCCTTCGCCAAACGTCACGAAGCTGACGAGTGATTTCTTTTTCATCTTAGCAGCTAGAGCGATGCCTACTGCATGCGGCACCTGTGTTGTAACAGGACTAGAACCCGTCACAATACGTAGTTTCTTTGATCCAAAGTGACCTGGCATTTGTCGTCCGCCGCTATTTGGATCTTCTGCTTTCGCGAATACGGACAGCAATAAATCACGGAGCGTCATTCCGACAGATAGCACTAACCCATAATCCCGATAATAAGGCAGAAAATAATCGTTATCACGATCCAGCGCATAGGCAGCTGCTACTTGTGCTACCTCTTGACCGACACCGGATACATGAAAGTTGATCTTCCCGGCGCGCTGAAGCAACAGCATCCGCTCATCAAACTTTCGTGCTGTAACCATAGTTGTATACATATCAATTGCTTGCTCATTAGTTAGGCCTAAATCCAAATGACGAACATTGTGCCCAGTCGAAGCGAATTGGGTCATGAAGATGTTCCTCCTTTTATACCAGCTTTTATAACCTGGTCCTAATACTTGATCATATATATTATAAACCCATTCGCCTTAAAAAGAAAATGGTCTTCTTTAGAACGCTATTGCACGTCCTTCAACCGCGAGCATAGCCTCGCCTAACGCCTCAGAAAGCGTAGGATGCGGATGAATCATTTGTCCGACCTCCCAAGGCGTTGCGTTCAGAAGGCCAGCGAGCGCTGCCTCAGATATAAGATCAGTAGCATGAGGACCAATCATATGAACACCTACGATGTCGTTCGTCTTACGATCCGCAATTACTTTAACGAAGCCATCAGCATCACCAAGGACAAGTGCTTTGCCAATTGCCTTGAAAGGGATTTTCCCAGTCTTTATATCATGCCCCTTAGCGCGCGCTCCATCTTCAGTCAACCCGTAAGAAGCAATTTCCGGTCTGGAATAAATACAGCGCGGGATCAAGTGATGCTCGATTGCTGCAGGCTTTTGACCACTTATATGCTCAGCTGCAATTAAGCCTTCATGGGCAGCTGCATGAGCAAGCTGAACTCCGCCAATTACATCGCCGATTGCATAAATATGAGGCTCGCTTGTTTGACCATAGTCATTAACCTCAATCATTCCACTCGTTGTGCGAATATCGGTATTTTCAAGACCTAAGCCTTCTATATTCGCCTGTCTTCCGACCGAAATAAGCAGCTTTTCTGACGTTAATAATACATCGCCGTCCGTTGTCTCAGCTGTTATTGAGATTTCGCCATTCTCCGCTTTATATTGCTYGGTCTGAAGCTTAACACCCGTTAATACACGCACGCCGCGACCAATGAGCAATCTTGTCATTTCTGAAGAAACCTCAGTATCCTCGCCTGGCAATAATCGTGATCCTGCTTCCACAAGTGTTACTTGTACGCCAAAGTCCTGTAATAAGGAAGCCCACTCAACACCGATGACTCCTCCACCTACTATGAGCATAGATGCTGGCAGCTTTTCCATCACAAGTGCTTCATCACTTGTCAAAATATATTCACCATCAGGCACCAAGCCCGGCAATAAACGCGGTCTGGAGCCTGTTGCTATAATTAGATTCGTTGACACAACTGATTCCATTTCACCATCTGCCAGCTCTACAGCGAGCGATCCGCTGCGCGGAGAAAAGATAGATGGACCTACCACTCTGCCCTTGCCATTAATAATTTGAATACCGTTCTTTTTCATTAAGCCTTGCAGCCCGCGATGCAGCTGCTCCACCGTTTGCTCCTTACGAAGCTGGACCTTATCGTAGTCGAGAGAAATAGCGTTCTTGTCAACTTGAATCCCGTATGTATGAGCATCTAGCAGCGTTGCATACACCTCAGCGCTTCGCAGCAGTGATTTACTTGGTATGCACCCTTTATGTAAACAAGTTCCACCCAGCTTGTCCATTTCAACAATCGCTACTGTTTTCCCCAGTTGTGCCGCCCGAATGGCCGCCGTATATCCACCCGGTCCGCCTCCTAGTATTGCTACGTCTACTTGTATTGCCATCGAATCAATCCCTCCTATATTGCGTTCCATATCTATTTATATGCCATTTTCATTCATGCATTTAACCCATCCGCATTGTACCATGAGTTTCATTTCTATTGTACTAGTTTTTATCGATATTTACATCGTCCAGGTACGAAATAGACACTCCTAATGTAAAAGGGTATGATAGAACTAACTGTATTTTGACCTACAAGGAGAATCTGTGTTTATGAAATTAGTTACCGCTCGTTTTATTGCTATTTTATTGCTAGTCATTCCCGGCATACTGGCTTGCATCGGCTTTCTCAAAATGAAGGACACCGTCTTCTTGTATATTTCAGAATTCGGAAATGAATCGATAACCCCTAATTTTCAATGGCTGCCCTTCTTGCTCGGATTCCTTATGTTCGGCGCTGGCGTTGCCTTTATCGGAGGCTGGACGTTTTTCCGCGATCGCAAACGGAATTATGTCGCTCCACGTTTTAAACCGAAACGGCCGCGTCCACCAAAGCCGCAAAGCTAGCAGCAGAAGCAGACAAAAAAATCAAGGGGTTGTCTCACAAGTAGATGAAGCTACTTATGGGACAACCCCTTTTGCCTGTAGGGTAACTTTTAGCAAAAACAACAGTTGATCAGGAGTGGTATTTTTCGAACTTAACGCTTTTTATTTTATGACCGTTATTGAAATCCATTTTATAAACGTATTCTATCTTTATTTTCCATAATCCAACTCTATCTGGATCGCGGCATTTTACATTCCCCTGATAAATTTAATTATTGCTTACATTACTCTTCATCTTATTTTATCATGCCGTAATACACATGCAATAGAATAGGATTATCAAAGAGAAATGAGGCGATAACATGCAAATCGTATTCGATGTATCGGTGGATGGTAAAGTAAAAGAAACACTTCAACCTAAAAACCAACGCTTGAAGGATATTCAAGCTTTCATCCAAGCGGAATCCTCCGGATTAATCAAAAAATATGGTAATCAAGTTTATTTAAACAGAAGAGTCATATACAATTAAGGGTCATATCCAACTAAGGCATTCAGCGGATGGCCTTTTTTTATTCTTTATCAACAGGGTTACGGATACCATC
>NZ_JBFUHJ010000457.1:0-4413 GCF_056402455.1 Paenibacillus sp. P4_A7
ATGTAATATTGTTAAATACTAACAATACGTAGGCTCGCGAGGTCGCAATAATTAATTCCCTTGTGGTTCCTTTTAGGAGGTTATGTTCGAATTGACATAAAGAGATGCGAAAATAAGCAAGTAATCGTAGGTGTGATGCTATATTTTCTTTCTATTTTTCTTGTTCCGTTAATCCTTGTGTATATGTTGGTTTTATTTATGGGCAATGTACCATTTATCTTACTTCAGTACGAGGAAACGATGTCAATCATTATTTCAATTATGATTTTATTTTTTCTTGGATTTTTTATTTCGCGAAAAGATACGGCACATGTAGAGAATGTTGTTCTAGTTGGAGTCGTTATTTTKATTTTTAGTTTACTTGGTTTGTTTCTCACATTTACAGTTAACGATTTAATTCATGACATTTTCATTATACCTGTAATGCTATCTGGACATTTTCTTAACAAATTGATTTCTGGTATAAAAAGAAATTGATATTTTGCCACATGGAGTGAAACAATTCCATGTGGCTTCTTTTTGTTTTCTAATGTATATCGATTGCAAAAATCACAACTAATGCTACACTTTGCTCGACTTAGAAGGGGGAATGAAATGTTCGCATCTAAACTGAGGATTACAGCAGGCTAACCTAAGACTGTATTTTATACAATCAAATCCACTTTAAAAACGTTATATTTATCCCAGACTGTATTTCGTACAGGCTAATCGCCTGTTTTGCTGCTAAAGAGCCTCCAACTACCTATTTGACTGTATCTTTTCCATTCAAACACATTAAATTATGGAATTTAAGCTGTTTGACTGTACAATATCCATTCTAATTGCCTATATATCCCTTTTCCTGCGTTGGAAGTAAGACTAAATGGATGCCCTGTCCCGTCCGCATGGGGTTAGATGTAATCAATCGCTGACTTTGKGAATAAGCACAAGTTACAGATAAAAATCCAGTTTCCTTTAAACGGAAACTGGATTTTTGTATACCTGCAGGTTCAAATGCAAGTTCAAATGCAAGTGCTAGCGCTAGTACAAACTCAAGTTCAATCTCAAGCCCTAGATCATGTTAGAGTTCAAGTTACATATCATGTTAGAGTTCAAGTTACATATCATGTTAAAGTTCAAACCCCAGCTCAAACCCAAACTCACACTCGTACTCACCTGAAACTAATGCTTCATATCGTGCATACCTGAATCAACGGAGGATTCTTCTGGACTAGCGCTCTCCTCCAGACTTTCCGCTTGACTTTGATCACTTGTCCCGTGCATTGATCCATGTCCCTCGCCTGATTCTGATACGATTTCCAGCATGCTGTCTATCTCGGACTGAGCCTTCGCAGTGAAGCTGCCGGCATCACCAGTCAACCAAGCATGGTTGTAAGGACCCTCTGCCGGCGATAATTTATATTTCGGTTGGATTGACATTAAATAAGTCATGACCGAAGATGGCATTTTCTCCTTATTAGACCATATTAGCGGTGCATGCTTGCCTAAATGCGAGAATGGGGCTGCCGCTATAGCCAACGGAATCGATTCCTTATTTACAACCGACACATTATGTCCAGGAGAGGTTATACCCCACCCAAATTGATTAGATTCGTCTTTGTATTTAGCAAAAGCAATCGCATTTTCATAAGCATCTCTCCCGGAAATCCGTTTCACTTGCCCATAAATTGCTAGCTCCTTCTCCACAGCGCCAGACACGACTGACTCCGGTCCAAGCAAATATATAGTCGCTTTCCCATTTCGCTTTTTTAACGCTTCTGCCGTTTCCTTCGGCACTTCATTCTTCTTTACATAGAGCAAAGACTCTGGCATATGAGCGATCCAGTTAACCGCAGGCATTGTAAAATCCGCTGAATCCATAGATCCTACTATTACGGATTGTGGTAAGCTGCCTGCCACTTTCGCATAATAGTCATCAACTTTCTTCGCGTAGTCGGCTGGATTTCCCCCTTGAACACGGTCCGTTTTGAAGCCTAACTTACGAATTTGATCCTCCACTTGTTTATCCAAGTCTCCAACCAAAATAACCTGAATGCCTTGATTTTCTTTCGGACCTGTAGGCTTCAAACGTTTAAGCTCATTAAGAGTAATATCAGGCACCTGATCTTTATTAGTAAACAACACAGGCCCGTTGTTCGGAAAATGAACTAAATCTGCGCTTACTGCTGCAACCTGCCAGTCGCTTGGATCTACGATAACTATCCCGCCCGGTCGATCAAATTCACTCGTCGCTGGCCAAAGTGTTTTTGAAACTAATGTCGCAGCTGCAAAAGGATCAGAGCTATTGATACGTGTCGTATTCTTTGTAGCAATCCACGGCGCGCTTTCGCCCTGCCCGATTGATGAAGTCTCCGGATTGCTAGCATCAGTCCCTTTAGATGAGTTTTGATTGAAACAACCTGTTAGCATGCCTGCCACAGCAACCGAAATCAATCCTATTTTTACTATTTGTTTCATCAGATTTCCTCCATACTTGATAATCATAAATTTGTACAGCTTACTTACAGCTTACAACATAATTATGTAGATGCTGTGTAGACACTAATCAAGGTATCAGAAATTACAAAATAAGAAATAAAAAAAGCCGCTAGAAGGATTCTAACGACTTTTTGTTTCTATTATTTTTGTTGTTCCTTCGAATGAGCTTGCTTTTCATCCTCATCAATTAATCCTTTTGCTCCTCGTCTAAACTCTGACAATGTCGTCCCAATGGCTTTACCTAACTGAGGTAATTTTGACGGTCCGAAAAGCAGCAATCCCAAAATGACTAACAACACAAATCCTGCTACACCAATATTCATCGGCATGCTCATCTCCCCTATTCTAAAAATTAACTAAAAGAGCCGTTACATACATTAATAGAATGCCGAGCACTAAACCTGAGAAGTTAAGCCATGATACAGAGGGGGCTCTAAGTGCCCTTGCATCTCTTAGAATCATTTTAGATATGACATAGATGACCTGAATAATTGCACCGGCACCAATGCCGAAGAACAATGCCGCCAACGTTTGGTTAAACACGAATCCACCGATCCATGTTCCAATGATAGCTGGTGCTCCGCCCAAAACAGCAAGAGCTAAAAAAGTCTTAATGGATGGCTTTGCTTTCAGTAATGGCGCGGCAATTCCGATACCTTCTGTAATATTATGCAGCGTGAATCCAATTATGAGAAATGTACCAAGTGCAGCCTCGCCCGCTGCAAATGCTGCACCGATAGCGAGACCTTCTCCGAGGTTATGAAGGCCGATTCCCCCTGCTATTTTGAACGATACCCTCTTGCCGTCATCCTCCACACTCATTGCCTTTTTAGAGTTCGTTTGATCGATTGCAAGTAGAAATAAGAAGCTGAGCAGCGCTCCAAACCAAACGAGACCCGTTCCTTGGAAGACACCCGGCGCTTCCGCACCAAGCTCCAGCCCTTCTTGAATCGTATCAACTGCAAGGAAGAACAGCAGCCCCACTGTAAATGCCATAACCGCTTGAATGCCTTTTGAAGAAAACCTACGCATGAAGGGATACCACAATAGCCCCAGTCCAACCGGAACCACTCCTACATAAAAGCCAATCAATGAGTATTGCAAAAAGCGATTCGTATCAGCAGCTGGTGTTTTCATTGCAGTAGGTACTTCACCTATAAAAATTAATCCATTAGTGGTTATTAACTTAATTTCATGAGGATCCCCCTCCACCCACGGATAAGGAATGTATATCGTTGAACTGCCAAATCGTTCAATCGTTGGACTAGGTGAGTAAGTAGCATTCCAAAAAGAGCCATCCACCACTACTTGGGCAACGGTCAGCTCCTTCGGACCAGAATTGAGAATGCGAACCTCAAATCCATCATCCGTTAAAATAATCCGTTCAATATTTAGCACTTCTATCGGAGCAGCTTGCTGCTCCTTTACCCCTGTACCCCAAGTAGCGATTATAGATATCATGCCTGCCAGCAGCAACAGCGGCAGTATGCCCAGCAACCAAGCCACTTTTTTGGGAGATTTTTTATTTACAGTTTCAATCTGCATATCCTACCCTCCTCTTKTTATCCGACTTCAAAGAACCCCATCCAGCCGAGCTCTGTAAACTCACTTTGATGAGCGTGAAACATGTATCGTCCAGGTTCAGGAAACGTTACTTCAATGATGCCTCTCTCCCCTTGGCATTGCATGATCGTATCCGTATATTGGGGCCTTGCATCCGGATCGGCTCCGGTCGCATAGTAATGAAAGAAATTGGCGTGCAGATGAAACGAGTTAATGGGGTCAAATTCCGTTAAATTACTTAAATAGATACGAACCAGCTCTCCCGTTTTCACCTTTATCGGTCTGGATTGGTAAGCAAACGCGTAGCCATTTACGGTATATACCTCGTTCTCGCCATCTAAATCCAAATCAAAGCCATTCATAACCATACTT
>NZ_JBFUHJ010000458.1:0-4395 GCF_056402455.1 Paenibacillus sp. P4_A7
GAGTAGCATAATTCGGTTCATAAGAACATTTTTTAAGCGGATATTCCATCCGCTTTGTTTGCTGTACGCTTTTTTCCTTGCTTGCACAAAAAAACAAACGGCACAGGGCTTTTTCCCGTGCCGTTTCGGATTCCATTTTTATTCCCGGTCTTGTCTTTGAACTTAACTTAATGACATTGCCCGAGTGGGTGCCCTTTCTATTTGCCTAATAAATTTTACGCTTGCTTTGTCCGTTTCTCCAAGCGAAACTCGCCGGGGGTGACCCCAGTAATTCGTTTGAACATCCGTGTAAAGGAATTTGCATTGTGGTAGCCAACTTTATTCGCGATCTCATGGATTTTATCATCTGATTCGATCAGAATAACCTTGGCTTTGCTAATGCGAATATCTTCCAGATACTCGCTGAACGTCTTGCCGGTCTTGTTCTTAATATATTTCCCCATATATCCGATTGAAATATTAAGTTTGCTGGCGATGTCCTCCTGACTGATATCTTCACCGCTGTGTCGTTCCATATAGGCTAGGACATAGTCTACAATTGGATCCTTGTCGGTTTTTTTGTTGTTGATTAATGCAACGGCCCTCTCGATCAGTTCATTATAGAAAGAGTAATATTGATCTGTTGTTGCAAATTCTTTTAGTTGTTCATAAGGGGCGAGCTCACTTAGCAGGTCACCTACCTCGATTTTCTGTGACATCAGTATTAGTAATATTTCGGAAATGATGTCATTTGCCATTTGCCTGTATTCAACAGCCCTTTCGCTGTTGCTAAGACGATTTAGCAGCCGGTGTATGATTTGCATAATGTCGGTTGCATTTCCTGCTGCCACATGAACCGACAGCTTTTTGAGCTCAGACGGTGGAATATGGAGGGCGTTTTTCTCCCCGTCCAATTCGGTTATTAACTGAGTATTCGCATTGAGCTTGCGCTGGTGGATCATTTCTAACGTTTCTTCATAAGCGTTTGTGAAATCGCTATGATTTCTCAATTGCGGATTAGCGGCGATCGTGATATAGAACCCTTGGCGCTGATTGAACAATTGGACAAGATCCTGCAGCGTTGCGAAGAGTATGTCCTGAATTGGATTTGGATCGTCATCGAAAATAATAGAAGCGATCAGGTCCTTCTCGATCTGCAACGTCTCGGATTGATTATAACGCTGCAGTATGGTCGAATTGATTATATCTGCAAAATGCTCCGTATTTTTAATGTCCACAACGGATAGTTGCTGACTACTTCTAATGGGTTGAAGTTGGTACATCACAAAGTAGAATGGCTTGGTATTATCAATCAGATTTTGCATTTCCGTATGCTCAAGAGGAATATTTTTGACCTTATTCCAGTAACTATAGGTTTTTAACAAAGAATTTTTCATTTTCAGATCCTGATTGATCTTCTCGGTGGAGACGATGATCGACTTCAGCTTGTCCCCGATTTGGATATATTCACGGATCGTGCTATTGAAATTGAAGTTGGGATTCATCTTCTGCAGTGATTCTAGCATTCGTTGTACTGGAAGTCGGAACCGGATGCTGAACAAGATGGAAATTAACAGACTAAGTACAAGAGACAATGCAAATAAAATGAGTAGCAGCAGGCTTAAACGGAATAAAGTAGAGGCGATTTGCTGATTTGGAGTGACATTCACATAGGTAAGATTTGATTTCTCGCCGGTCTGATAGAAATAGTAATTATTATTATTCGAATCATAGGCTTCTCCGTTCCCTGTAACCCGAAAGTCTGTAAGCGCTTTTATAAATGGAGTACTGAAGAAGCGACTTCCGTGAACGTCCTCTATATAGAAAAGATCATTATCCGAGAAGTGAGAGTTTAAATAGATCTCATCCGCATCAATAAAGGCGGCGATATAGTTATTTTTTTGAAGTTTGCTTTTTATAATAACCGGGAAGTAGGAACCCGCCTGCTCGATCTTTCCATTTATATTTCGTTTCTGAAACGGAGCAGCAGGAAATATCCGCATATGGTAATCTACTTCTGTCTGTTTCCTCCAGAATTCGGCATTATATTGAGGATTTATATAATGTTCTCCAAACATATCGGTAATCTCCGTTAGTCCTCCCTTTTCGATGATAAAGGAATAACTATCATTATAGAAAAACAAATTAACTAGGTTCAAATTGTTGTAATTGGATAAAATCGTTTTAATTTCACTGGTAAGATTATTCATGGCCGTGAAATCTGATCTGTTATGTTCGAGTAAGGTGATATTGGTACCGAAAAACAAATTTGAAGCGACATCGTCCAAGAGCCGAAATTGTTTCTCGTAATTATTGACGGTGTTGCTCAAGTTAAGTTGATTGTATTTGATTATTTCCATACGAAGAGTGTTCTGAAAAAAGTTGAAGGAGAGCAAGTTGAAAATGAAGGAGATCATGACGATAATTACAAAGCTGAAAAGCAGTTTGATAAAGAAGGAGTTTCGTTTCGATCGCAGAAATGTAATCATTACTCACGCCCCTTATGCTTGGAATATATTACTATTATATTCAATTTCGTGTACAAAGCGAACCTACAATATCCACTCTATTCTTCACTCTCCGATCATTATTGAAGTTTTGGCTGGAAAAAGGACAAGACAAGAAGCGTTCCAATGACCAGACTATACACATTAGCTATACATTTATTCATCAGATGATCTTTATTGGCCACAATGACATAATGGGAATAATAGTACGGGAATTGCGTCTACCTAGGAGAGAAAATAGATGCTTATAATTAGGTTGTGTCCGGATGGAACAGTCAGGATCACCCGCAACTCCGATTAACCAATTTGATAATGGGGGGATAGGAAATGAAAAAAGGAAACAGACGTTGGATCGGTTTCACGCTTGCGACGGTTTTATTAGTATTGTCTGCTTGCAGCAATAATGGAGGGAGCCCAGCACCATCTCCAACCGCGAGCGGTACGACTAGTAGCCCTGAAGCATCACAAGTCGCGGAACCAGAGAAAGTGTCCAATGATGGGAAGTATGATCCGCCCATTACGTTGACGACAGTGAGAACACTGGAATCCACGGTCAAGTTTGCAGATGGAGATTCCATGGAGAACAATGTATGGACACGTGCTTATGAAGAGGAATACGGCATTAAAGTTAAAACCTTATGGGCTGTCGATTGGAGTCAATGGGAGCAAAAAATGAATTTGACGATTGCTTCCGGTGAAATCCCGGATTTCTTCCGAGTAAATGCAACGCAATTCAAACAGCTTGCTGAAGCAGATATGATTGCCGATCTGACGGAGGTCTATAATGAAAACGCTTCCGATGGTCTGAAGAGTTTGCTGACCGAAGAGGGAACAATGGCTTTAGATTCTGCCACCATCGATGGCAAGCTTATGGCCATTCCCTTTACGAGTCCAAGCAGGGAAGGCGCGCAGATGATTTACATTCGCTCCGATTGGCTGAAAGCACTAAATATTCCAGATCCAAAGACGATGGATGATCTTTTGAAAATCAGCGAGGCGTTCTCCACCCAAGATCCTGATAAAAAYGGCACGCAAGATACCTATGGATTGGCGGTAGATAAAGATTTTGAGCTTTTGAAAGGCTTTTTCAACAGCTTCCACGCTTATCCAGGCATTATGATTAAATCTAGCGATGGCAATCTGACCCCCGGAGTCATTCAACCTGAAGTGAAGACAGCTTTGGCTAAGCTGCAGGAAATGTTTAAAGCGAAGCAAATCGACCCGGAATTCGGAGCGAAAGATCTTACCAAAGTATTCGAGATGATTGCTAACGGTAAGATCGGGATCATGTATTATCCGTATTATGCCCCGTTATATCCATTGCAAGCGGGTAAAGACAAAGACCCTTCCATGGAATGGAAAGCGTTTCCGATCATGGGCTTTGACGGCAATCCTCCCAAATCCCAAGTGACATTGGGCGTGGATAGCTATTGGGTTGTGAAGAAGGAAGTTGAACATCCCGAAGCGATTCTCAAAATGCTCGAATTCTGGCTTAAAACATTCTATGAAAATACGTCGGTCGAGATTTATGAGAAGTTTAATACTACTCCCGAGGATGGCAACCAGGTCTGGCTGCTTAATAATATTGCAGCATATAAAGCATTCAAGAACGTAGATGAAAGCTTGAGGATCATTAATGCGCTTGAAACTAACGACACATCAAAGCTAAACCCTGAGGATAAAGGGGTTTACGATAAAATTTTGAAGTTCCAATCCGGAGATCTTACTAATTGGGGCTGGAATCAAATATTCAATAAAGGTCAGTCCTTATCGGTTTCTGAATATTACCGATCGAATAATCTCTATCTCAATGATGAATTTACAACGTCACCTTTAGACGCTATGGTCCAAAAAAGTCCAATCCTTGTCAAGATGTATGCGGAAACATTCACCAAGATTATACTTGGGC
>NZ_JBFUHJ010000459.1:0-4377 GCF_056402455.1 Paenibacillus sp. P4_A7
TTCAACTATACTTCCCGTTCGCTCAACTAGGCTGCCGTTTCATGCCGGCAGCCTAGTGTTTATTTTTATTTGACCTCTTGTTTCCCGTTGTTTGAATGAAGATCCACTAAATATTATCCAAGGTAGGAATATTAAGCTCTTCTTTTGGTTACCAAACTTTAAGTTTATTTCCGTCCGGGTTACAGAAATCAAATTCTTTAAACCAATTATGTACAATTAAGTCCCCGATACGAATGTCTAACGTACGAAGATGCTCATATAGTCCATCAATATCGGATGTTCGAAAACAGATAACCGGCATCTCATAACTTTCGCCATGATCCAACCACTCGCTTGTTCGAAAAGTTAGAACCTGCTCATCTAACCTCTCACGCAGGAATATTCCTTGTCTGCCAGCGAGCAAATAATCTCTGCCATGTTCCATCCCTAGGTTATCCACATACCATTCTTCAGTCTTTTTTCGATTAGAGACAGGGATGTAGACACCATCGATCCCGATCAATTTAGCTCTTTTTTCTACTTGTTCCATAGTAGATACTTCTCACTCGAAATACAGGATATATAACTATATTCCAGACATACCCAGAGAGTCCTTTAATTGCGCTAATCTGCCCGTTAACGTAATGAAGCTGCCGATTGTGCTGGCAGCTTCGTCTTGTTGTTTATCCTCGTTAGCGGGATTAAAAGTCGACCAACCATTTGCTTCTAAAGCATTACACGAGCTTGATATTGTTTCAGAAGTCTACAAGTTTTTCAGTTGCCTCCACCGTTGAGCGATTTAAGGAACGAAGCTTAGTCTCGCTTCCGTTTTTGACTATGCGAAGTTCTCGGCCATCGATAGGAAGGGACATGGTCCAGCATTGTTTGGAAAACAACGCCCCATTCACGTTCGTTTAATGCGCAAACTGGCTTATTCTGGTCAATCCCAAGTCTCGAAGCCAAATGTTTCAATTGCGGAGGGGTAAAGACAGTACTGAACGCCCCACTGAAAGGTAACTTTGGATTTCTTAGCCCCCATTCAGCAAGACCCGTAAACAAAGGGCCATAGCGACTTGAAACTTCTGGGCATGCCTTTCTCCAGATCGAGAGTATGCAGCATTCCACCTTTGGCGGCGGCGAAAAATAACCCGGTGGGAGTGTCTGTACCAGTTCCATGTCATACCTCATCCTCCAGCTTAATAACTGCGGATTCGTCACAAAAGAAGAGGTAAACCGTTTGGCCACTCCCTTCTCTACAATAATGGCGGCCCGCTGCAGCGGGGTAGTAGGATCATCCAATAGCTTACTCAGAATTGGAGTTGTAATCGAAAAAGGGATATTCGACACGACGCAAAAGGGCTCTCTTGGAAGGTATCCCTRCATAAAATCGTTATGAATGATTTTAATATTTGATATGCCTTCCACCTTGCCAATCAATTTACGAACATACGCAACATCGTTCTCAAAAGCGATGACGATCCTAGCCTTCTCCGCCAAAGGCAGCGTGATCGCGCCGAGGCCGGCCCCTATTTCAATGACAGTGTCCTTTTTCATAATTTTAGCCGTTTCAATCAAATCTCGCACCGCGCGTTTGTTATGCAGGAAGTGCTGACCGGAGAAGTTAGGACTGCCTTCGCTTTTATTTGGATTCGTAAGGGACCTGTTTCCGGCAACGATGGACTTCTTATTCTTTTTACGCAACACAAAAACACCTCATTCATTTGTTTAGGTAAATGAAAAAGGCGCACTACAAATAAGACCCGATCCCGCTTTCAAAAAAACGGATGAGTCAACCTGTACCGCACCTCTATTTACCGTAAACGCATGTAATGGGTGATCAAATAAAGCACCTCCTAAAAAACTATTGCTATTATAACAAATACGCCAACGAATTCAAAGGCTGCTGCTGGGCAGCCCTTCATAGAAAAATAGAGCAGTCTACCGCCTGAACTGCTCCTCGCCACGTCGAACTATCGTTATCAGTTAACGTAATAAATTCTTTATTATTTTTTGCTCCAGATATTTTTAAATAGTTCTGTAACAGTTAAATGTACTATTTCTGGTTCGCTTAATGAGAATTCTTGTGTTTCATAAGACTCAGTCGGGAAAATATAGAAAGCAAAATCATCTCCGTCTTTATAGTTTAACCCACTCACACCAGATACTGAGCTGGTGAAGTTTTTGATATTATAATGTGATGTCATTTTAGCGGTAATATTTGTTTCAAATGAATTTCCGTTTACGGTAGCATGATGAACCCCTGAAATTAATGAAGCACCTGTTAGAGAATAATGTCCACTGGACCTAAAACCAATACTATATCCTCCTGAATATATATTTCCTGTATTATAAATCCAAGATACATATATCTTATGGGTACCATCATTATATAACTCTTTTCCGATATTACTTTCTAAATTAGACAGGTCAATTGCAATGGTATAATCTCCTTTTACAACATGACCGTTTCTATCAGTAAATTCTTTGGTGTTATTCGCAATATGAGCCATCCCTTCAGTCCATAAACCAATCAAACCTGATAACCAAAGAAAAATTACGACTGCTACTGGCACCAGAATAAATAATACTTTTTTTACTTTCATTAGTTAAACCTCCCGCTCGCCCTGTCTCCTATAGAACTTTTGTCGAACGCTGAGCAAAGCTTTCACTGTACGCAGGCATCTTAGCTACATGAGGGCTTGTGACCCCTCCCATGACCGAATTTTCACCGGCTAGAAGATGCATGCCTCTGGGCACGTGGCGCTTAATGAACGGGCCTTAACTTCTCTCAAGTACGTTAACCTTGAGTACTACCTTGTGTACAATCATTCATTACCCCTTTACTGATGAACGGGGCCATCGACACCAGTACACCTATACCTTCTTTTTCAAAGGCTTTTTTTGCACATTCGTCAATTACATCCTCACTTATAAACGGGGCCATCGACACCAGTACACCTATACCTTCTTTTTCAAATGCTTTTTTTGCACATTCATCAATTACATCCTCACTTATAAACGGGGCCATCGACACCAGTGCACCTATACCTTCTTTTTCAAAGGCTTTCTTTGCACATTCGTCAATTGCATCCTCACTCATAAATGGAGCCAACGACACCAGTGCACCTATATCTTCTTGTCCAAATGCCTGTTTTGCAAATCTGTTTATGATCTCCTCACTAACAAAGGGGGCTATGGACAGGAGATCGCTTATTTCAACTCTGTCCTTTACATTCTTAACAAATTCATTAACTTGTTCCGTTCTGAGTAATGGTGCGATTTCCGAAATCTCTTCGAGAGATACCTCATTATGTTGTAAATAATCCATAGTTGTATTATCTAGCATATTTTTAAGTATTTGTGTCCCTTTACCTTCGTCGAGAATCTCATCGATACTTACATCGAAAATTTCTGCGATTAGAGGAAGTTTAGAAATATCAGGCATCGTTTCTCCTCGTTCCCAATTGCTTACCGCTTGGTAACTGATACCAAGTCGGTCAGCTAGACCCATTTGGGTAATCCCTGATCCTTTCCTTAACTTCGCAATATTTCTGCCTACTTTAGACATATCAAACACTATCAGCACCCCTTCGTTCATGATGCTTTCAGTGTATCTATTACTCTCAATTTTGTATATCAAGTTATGCTTGAGTTGCAAGCATGTCACCCTTATCCTCAACTAACCGCTGAAGTTGCTATCATGCTCTATTACCCGATAGCTAAAAAATATGAGCAGGCTTTCTACTTGTTCCATATTAAATGCTCCTCACTCGAAACATAGGATATAACTACATTCCAGATATACCCAGAAAGTCCTTTAATTGCGCCAATTCGCCCATTAGTTGAGAAAAGGCTGCCATATGGCAGCCTTTAAGCATGGAACTATTGTCTTCATTAGCGAAATGAGCTTTGTGTTTATCCTATTTACTTTTCCTCAATTCGATACCATAACTCACAATACTCATATCCATCTTTGTTTGTAAAATACATTTCGAAATTGCCATCTAAAACATTAAACTTAGATGTTTGTAGCCATTCAGAAAATATCCGATTTTTTAATGAGCGCAAATCATAGTTGCCGCTACCATTCCCTTCACTTAATGTGGAAAATATCGCCCAAGTAGCTGCTGGAACATCAACAACTGTATGTTCATTGACCATGCTATTCTCCGATTTGTAACACCCGATAAGATAAGGAAAAGTAGTATTGCTTGTGAATTTGTAGGAATCGTATGCAAAAACTGCTCCAAGTTCCTTGCTGAAATTGCCTTCGCGCCACCAATCCCCAATTACCGACTGGCGTAAACTGTCAAACTCGCCATTCTTGCATATGTTTTGCCAAACCTCTGGGATAGATACTCCTTGTTGGTTCGTAATATTATCGTAATTGTATATATC
>NZ_JBFUHJ010000460.1:0-4377 GCF_056402455.1 Paenibacillus sp. P4_A7
CGATTAGCCTGTATGAAATACAGGCTGGGTCCATTTTCGTCGTTTTAATGTTGATTTGATTGGATGAAATACAATCAAAAGTGATAAACAGGGGAGACAAGGCGATTGATGGCGACGTTAACTATCCCTTTTTAAAGGTGAAATGTATATTTTGTTTGAATATATTTAAAATGTTCTGTTTACGTTCGTAAATGTGTGTTATTATTATAAACGAACTAAAACAAACATATTAGGAGGTTTTACCCCAATGGAAGTACGTCACACAACTAACCCAACAGATGTAAAGCAATATACAACAGATCGTTTACGCAGTGAATTTCTAATCGAAAGCCTGTTTGAACAAGATCAAATCAAGATGACTTATACACATTATGACCGTATGATTGTTGGCGGCGCAGTTCCTGTTAACGAAGCACTTGAGCTTGAAGACGCGGCAACTTTGAAGACTGAATATTTTCTAGAGCGTCGCGAGGTTGCTTTCTTAAATATTGGCGGTCCTGCATCAATCTCCGTTGATGGTGAAACCTATGAATTAAATAAACTTGATGTACTATATGTCGGCAAAGGCAAGCGCCAGGTGCTATTGTCCAGTGTTGACAAAGCTAACCCTGCAAAGCTATATTTCTGTTCTGCCCTTGCRCATGCTGTAATCGCTACACGTAAAATGACGATGGAGGAAGCTAACCCTGCTCATCTTGGTTCGCAAGAAACTTCAAATGAGCGGATATTGTACAAGTACATTCATGCAGACGGTATTCAAAGCTGTCAGCTTATGCTCGGCGTGACAAGTCTCAAGTCAGGCAGTGTTTGGAATACAATGCCGTCTCACGTACACGATCGCCGGATGGAAGCTTACCTGTATTTTGACATGAATGATGATGCACGTGTATTTCATATGATGGGTGAGCCATCGGAAACTAGACATCTTGTCGTTGCTAACGAGCAAGCCATTATTTCACCGCCATGGTCTATTCATTCAGGTGTGGGTACAAGCAACTATACGTTCTGCTGGTCAATGGCAGGAGAGAACTATACGTTTACAGACATGGACGCAGTGCCTGCGAGCGAGCTAAAATAGAAATATTCGCAACAGGAGGTGCTTCATGCTAGCTGCTGAAAGGCATCGTAAAATAATAGAGAAATTAGAACAGCTTGGTGCTGTCAAAGTATCCGAGCTGAGTGAACTGTTCCAGATGACAGAAAAGACGATTCGTGAAGATTTAGAGAAGCTCGAGGAAAAAGGCCTTCTCAAGCGTACGCATGGCGGYGCTGTACAGGGCCAAAACGGAGAAGATAGTCTTTTTCCTCTGCAGTTCCCGAATAGTAAACATCAGCAGGAAAAAAAGGCGATTGCGTCGCTTGCATTGACCTGCATTGAACCGAACGATATTATTGCGCTAGACGCGGGCAGTACTACGCTTGAGATGGCGAAGCAGCTGCCTAATATACCGATAACTGTACTGACAAATGACTTGCTCATTATTCGTGAGCTGACTGCGAAGGATCAAGTTAGACTCGTTATTCCTGGCGGTTATCGTCATAACAATTTACTGATTGGCGCTGAATCACAGGAATGGATTAGTCGACTAAATGTCCATAAGCTGTTTCTCTCTACGACAGGTATACATTTGGAGTACGGCCTTACTATTTTTACCGAGGAATTGACGAAGCTTAAGAAGATATATATGGAAAATGCTAAAACAGTTTATTGTCTAGCGGACCATAATAAATTCGATAAAGGTGCATTGATCACGTTTGCCGGACTAAATGAAGTTGACTGCTTCATAACGGATGAGGACATAGATTCTGAGATAGCGGCGAAGTACGAGGCGCTGGGGATTCGTATGTTGAAGGCGGAACTTATAGATCAAGCGAAGCGGAACAACGGAAAGGTGTGAAATCATGAGTTTGTTTGACTTGACAGGGAAAGTAGCGGTCGTTACAGGTGCAGGGCGCGGTCTCGGAGAAGCTATTGCAATAGGGCTGGCACAGGCAGGCGCTGATGTGGCGTTAGTAACGAACCAAACTCCGGCTGACAAAACAGCGGATGCAGTGCGGGCACTTGGACGTAAGGCCATTACAATTCAAGCAGATATTTCAGATCGCACCAAGCTTTCAGGCATTATTGAGCGTACGGTTCATGAACTGGGACGCATTGATATTTTGGTGAACAACGCGGGTATTATTCGTCGGACACCTGCAGCTGAACATAGCTATGAGGACTGGCAGGATGTGTTGGACGTCAACTTGAACTCGGTATTTGTGCTTTGCCAGCTTGCAGGTAAGCATATGATTGAGCAAGGCTCTGGTAAAATAATAAATGTTGCGTCTATGCTAACTTTTCAAGGTGGAATAAATGTACCAGGTTATACTTCGAGCAAGCATGCGGTTGCAGGGCTTACGAAGGCGCTCGCAAGTGAGTGGGCAAGCAAGGGTCTGCAAGTAAATGCAATTGCTCCTGGTTATATGAGCACGGATAATACGGAAGCACTGCGCGAGGATCCAGTTCGCAGTACGCAAATATTGCAGCGTATCCCAGCTGGCCGCTGGGGTACATCTGAGGATTTGATAGGACCTGCAGTGTTTCTAGCGTCGGGCGCATCCGATTATATGAACGGTCATATTTTGGCGGTTGACGGTGGTTGGTTAGTTAGATAAATGTAGCTTAAAAGTAATGTTCCCCTGATAGCTGTCCTAACGTAGCTTTGTCTGCGAGTGGGACAGCTTATTTTTGATTTTTGGTCTGTAATTCGACCTCGAAGGCCAGTTCGTCGAAATAGAACGAGCCATGAATTACATGTACATTCGACAGTTTTGAGGTGAAGTCAAATTAGTTTTATATTCTGAAACTACAGAGCCTCAGTATGGTATAAGTGAAGAGTTAGTGTCAGAAAATGCAGCTAAATCACCGGAAAGTGGTGGTGGATCGAGCTAACCCGACTTTTACGTTCATCCGCTGAAACTAAACCGTAGCTTTTCCCCGAGTAGCCTCGTTTAGGTGCAAAAAATGAAACTACGGGGAAGTAGTGCGGAAGTCAGCGGATACAGAAGAGCTAGTAAAGGTAACTAGTTTGCAGTAGCAGTAGCAGTAGCAGTAGCAGTAGCAGTAGCAGTAGCAGTAGCAGTAGCAGTAGCAGTAGCAGTAGCAGTAGCAGTAGCAGTAGCAGTAGCAGTAGCAGTAGCAGTAGCAGTAGCAGTAGCAGTAGCAGTAGCAGTAGCAGTAGCAGTAGCAGTAGCAGTAGCAGTAGTAGTAGTGTTAGTGGTAAGTTGTTATTGTAGTTGTTTCCAAGCATTTGAAAATCTACAGGCATAGTCTTAATTAAGATTTTCTATGTCAATTTATAAGAATTATTTATATGTTTAGTGTTGTATATTTATTAGATTGAGTGTATATTTATTAGATTGAGTGTATAGTTATTCGTATTGCTAGACGATAGCGATCGACYAACTAAATAAGTGGAAATAGGTGCTCTTGTCAAAAACTTGAGCTTAAAAGGGAAGTCCGGTGTAACGCCGGCGCGGTCCCGCCACTGTAACAGCGGAGTCTTAGCGTGTAAACCACTGATCTGTAACGAGGTTGGGAAGGTAAGCTATAGATGATAATGCTGGAGCCAGGAGACCTGCCTATTTGAACGACACTGCTTTTACCTACGGGAGATAGGGAGGTGTTAAGACAAGACCGCGGTTCTATTAAACGACGGGCGTCTTTACCTTGCTTCTTAACAAGGTGACGACGCCCTTTTTGCATTTTGGTATTTTCAAATTCATGCAAGTTTACTTCACAAAACTTTTTAGGAGGAATAATAACATGAGTAAATTAACAAACAGTGTGCTCGGATATCCGCGAATTGGGGAAAATCGTGAATGGAAAAAGGCGCTTGAGTCTTTTTGGAAGGGGGATTTGGAGGAATCGGTCTTTCTGGAAACGCTGGAGGGTATTCGTCTCAAAAACCTCAAGTTGCAGAAGGAAAAAGGAATTTCTATTATTCCTGTTAATGACTTCACTTTATATGATCAAATGCTAGATACATCAACGATGTTTGGACTTGTTCCGTCAAGGTTTGAATATGCTGGCGGATCCGTTCCTGTAACGACTTATTATGCCATGGCTAGAGGAACGAAAGAGGCGCAAGCCTGTGAAATGACCAAGTGGTTTAATACAAATTATCATTATATCGTTCCTGAACTCAGCGGAGCGACTCCTGTCTTGACGGAGAATCGTCCACTTGCCGCTTATCTTGAAGCAAAGCAAAAGCTTGGAATCGAAGGCAAGCCAGTCATCATTGGTCTATATACATTTCTTAAGTTGTCCAAAGGGTATGAAGCGAAGCAACTGCCTAGTTTGATAGAGCAATTCATACCGTTATACGCTCAAAT
>NZ_JBFUHJ010000461.1:0-4340 GCF_056402455.1 Paenibacillus sp. P4_A7
AGGGTACTTTCGGAAAGTAAGAAAGTCATTTGTATATAAGGGAATAAGAAGGTTGCAAACAAAAAACCGCTGACCATAAGGTTAGCGGAGTAACAATTTAACTGTTAATAACCATAATATTTTTTCCATATCTTTGCTGAATCGCCATCATCCCAGCAATCATCGTCATCGTCATCGTCGTCATCATCATGATCATGATCATGGTCATCGTGGTCATCGTCATAGCCATGATCACCACCACAATTACTCCAAAAGCAATCCCACCAGTTGTTGTTATGTGAATAGTCCTTGTCTTTATCTTTGTCTCTATCTTTATCTTTATCTTTGTCTTTATCTTTGTCTTTATCCTTGTTGTATGTATCATTTTTGCTAGTGTACTGGTCATCGTAATTCGATTGGTTGTTGTTGCTTTGCTTTGAAAAAGAGAAAAATGAAAAAATACTTGAGAAAAACCCTCTCTCATTACCTGCCTCAAAATCAGTAGATGAAGCAAATGCTGAAGTTGGAAATGCAATCAAACAAATTAAAAAGGTAATACTGACTATTCGTTTTATTTTTATCATTTCATGTCCCTCCCAACCCTATTTAGCTGAGAACAATTACGTTCTTTATAAAGAATTTTATAACAAATTGTGGCGTTTGTAAACGGATTATTTGAACGGACTTAATAGCTCAGATCCAGAATGAAAGTGATGTTGGGTCTATTTGGCGTGTCCATTTGCTTCAAAACAAGAAAAAGATCTATCATTTTTTCTAATAGATGTGATCATTTTTTGTAATGTAACAGGTCAAAACAGGGTGAATTACCCTGAATTCTTGGCATTTCTGTTTCAAATGGATATTTTTACTACAAGAGACAATTCGAAGTGAGAAATCGCTCATTGATCGTTTCCTTTTATTGTGTTAGTTTGATAATAAATAAAGCTTTAATGTAGCTAATAAAATGAAGAGATTTTATGTGTATGAGAGGTGGATTTTGTTGCAACTTCTAGTAACGAACAGTCCTTTTAATCAGGAGCAAGTCGAACTTTTAAACCGTCTTTTGCCAACATTAACACAAACACAACAGATTTGGTTAAGTGGATATATATCCGCTGTTCAAAATGCGAGTACATTGGTACCGGCAGGTATTGAAATGCAAGCTCCGGCAGTCGTTTCTGAAGCAGGAGCAGTTCTTTCTTCTGTCAGCCTGCCAGCAGGTTCTCGTGAGGTGACGGTTCTGTTTGGTTCCCAAACAGGTAATTGTCAGAGGTTGGCTACTAGCCTATCTCGCAAGTTGGAAGGGCAAGGATTTCAGGTCTCGCTAACGGCAATGAACAAATTCAAGCCAAATGGCTTGAAAAAGGTTGAGAATCTACTTATATTAGCGAGCACTCATGGTGAAGGTGATCCGCCGGATAATGCGATATCCTTCCATGAATTTCTGTATAGCAAGAGAGCACCACAATTAGAAAACATGAAGTTTTCCGTCCTATCACTTGGTGATACCTCTTATGAGTTCTTTTGTAAAACAGGCCAGGATTTTGACCAGCGGCTCGAAGAGCTTGGCGGTCAGCGTCTTTGTCCACGTGTTGATTGTGATCTGGATTTCGATGAGCCTGCGGCTGAATGGTTTGAAAATGTCCTAAAGTCTCTTAATGGAAGCCTTAATGCTCCTGCTACTGCAATGGCAGAGGCTGCTAGTTCGGCAGAAAGCGGAGTTGTGCTATTAACGCAGTCGGCCTATTCCCGTACGAATCCGTTTAAGGCTGAGGTGTTAACGAATATCAATTTGAATGGGCGCGGCTCAGATCGAGAAACTCGTCATCTTGAGTTGTCTCTTGAAGGCTCAAACCTACAGTACGAACCAGGCGATTGTCTCGGGATTTGCCCGGAGAATCATCCTGAATTGGTAGATACGCTTATTTCAGCAATGGGTTGGCAAGCGGATGAGATAGTACCGATCAACAAGAAGGGCGAAGAAAGCTCTTTACGTGAGGCTTTGCTTCATCACTATGAAATAACCGTTTTGACGAAGCCTTTATTGGAGAAGGCTGTAAATCTTTCATCTAGCAATGAACTCGCGGAGCTGCTTAAGGCTGGACATGAGCAAGAGCTTAAGAGCTATCTCGATGGACGCGATCTGCTTGATCTCGTGAAGGATTTCTCCCCTTGGCAGCAATCGGCAAAGGAATTTGTATCTATTTTGCGTAAACTGCCTGCTCGTCTCTACTCGATTGCAAGCAGCTATAAGGCAAACCCAGATGAAGTACATCTTACAATTAGATCAGTGCGCTATGAAGCTCATGGCCGCGAACGTTATGGTGTTTGCTCGGTTCAATGTGCTGAACGAGTGCAGCCCGGCGATACACTGTCGATATATATTCAACAAAACCCGAACTTCAAGCTTCCAGTTCATTCAGAAACGCCTGTTATTATGATAGGACCTGGTACAGGGGTTGCTCCTTTCCGGGCATTCCTTGAAGAGCGTGAGGAGCTTGGTGCAGAGGGTAAAACATGGCTATTTTACGGCGATCGTCATTTTGTGACCGATTTCCTTTATCAAACAGACTGGCAGCGGATGCTTAAGGATGGAGCTCTTACTAATATGGATGTAGCATTCTCTAGGGATACGGAAGAGAAAGTATACGTCCAGCATCGTTTACTAGCGAAAAGCGGCGAGCTGTTCAAGTGGCTGCAAGAAGGTGCACATATTTATGTTTGCGGCGATGAGAAGCATATGGCGCATGATGTGCAAGCGGCTCTAATCCAAATCATCGAACAAGAGGGCAGTATGAGTCATGAAGAGGCATTGGCTTATCTGGCTGATATGCAGGAGCAGCAAAGATACCAACGCGACGTGTATTAATTTAGATGATGTTAGAATGACAGAGCGAGTGAGTGCGAGAGGAGATTGCAATAATGGCAAATGATCAAGCAGTTAAGCCAATCGGCGGACCGCCGAGCGAGGTTGAGCATATAAAGAGCGAGAGCCAGTATCTGCGTGGTGCTCTTGTTGAAACGATAGGAAACCCGATTACCGGTGGACTACCAGAAGACGACAATCGGTTATTGAAATTCCACGGAAGCTATATGCAGGACGATCGGGATTTGCGCAACGAGCGAGAAAAGCAAAAGCTCGAGCCAGCGTATCAGTTTATGATTCGTGTAGTTGCACCAGGAGGTGTTGCGACACCACAGCAATGGCTGGACATTGACGGTTTGGCTCAAAAGTATGGAAACGATACGTTGAAGCTAACGACTCGGCAAGCTTTTCAAATGCATGGCATTTTAAAATGGAACTTAAAGAAGACAATCCAAGGCATTAACGAAACACTAATGACTACGTTAGCAGCATGCGGAGATGTGAACCGTAATGTAATGAGCAACCCGAATCCTTACCAATCCGAAGTTCATGGAGAGGTTTACGAATGGGCAAGACGCGTAAGCGATCATCTTGCTCCTCGGACACCTGCTTACCATGAAATATGGCTGGATGGCGAGAAGGTTGTAAACAGCTTGGATGATTCAGCGGAAGTGGAACCGATCTATGGTCCTGTTTATTTACCACGTAAGTTTAAAATCGGTATGGCTATACCGCCTTCTAATGATGTAGATGTTTATTCTCAGGATTTAGGCTATATCGCGATTATTGAAGACGGTAAGCTAAAAGGGTTTAACATCACGGTTGGCGGCGGAATGGGTATGACTCATGGTGATACAGCAACATATCCTCAGCTTGGACGGGTAATTGGCTTCTGTACGCCAGAGAAAATTGTAGATGTCGCAGAGAAGACGGTTACGATCCAACGGGATTATGGAAACCGATCTGTTCGCAAAAATGCTCGTTTTAAATATACAATCGACCGTCATGGTATTGAATGGTTCACAAGTGAGCTTCACAGCAGATTAGGCTGGGAGCTAGAACCAGCTCGTACGTATCATTTTGATCATAATGGTGATCGCTACGGTTGGGTGAAGGGCAGTAACGGAAAATGGAATCTGACACTCTTTATTCAGAGTGGAAGAATTCATGACGATGATGACTATCAATTAATGACAGGATTACGGGAAATTGCTAAGATCCATACGGGCGACTTCCGGCTTACGCCGAACCAAAATCTAGTCATTGCGAACGTTACTAGTCAGAAAAAGCGTAAAGTATTAGAACTGATGGAGAAGCACGGACTTAGCGACGGTGCTAATCAATCGGCGCTGCGCAGAAGCTCGATGTCATGTGTAGCCTTGCCGACCTGCGGACTTGCGATGGCGGAAGCAGAACGCTACTTGCCTACTTTACTTAGTAAGCTGGAGCTGATTTTGGATGATGCTGGCTTGAGCGATAAGGAAATTGTTATTCG
>NZ_JBFUHJ010000462.1:0-4330 GCF_056402455.1 Paenibacillus sp. P4_A7
CTATTAATCATTAAATTGAAGATAGCCATTAAAGAGAGGACGAATACCCTATGAAAAAACAATACATGTTAATGTACATTCTTGTCGTTCTATTAATGGCTGGATGCTCAAATGCTGAGAAAACAACTGAGGAGCAGGGCTACCAAGAAGATCCTACCGTAAACATTGCCAAGGATGAAATCCTGCTTTACATACAAGACCAATCGACAACTGACCAAGGTGATTTGTACGTAAAAACAAGCAAGGGGGATCGCGAAAAGATAGGTTCTAAAGTAGCCCCCCATCAATTCGTGTACTTATATAACACGAAAGCTCTTTTATTCCTCGACAAAGACAATAATCTAATAGTAAAAGAAGCAGGAAAGCCAGAAACGCAGATTTCTACCGATGTATATCCTAACTCGTGGGTTGTATCCCAGGATGAAACAACCGTCTTATTCTTAAAAACCGCTACTGCAGATGACTTTTCGGGCAACACAGGCGATTTGTATCGAATGGCTATTGGCAGTGAAAAAGAGAAGATAGCCTCAAATATTAAACAGGATTCATATAGCCTTACTAAGGATGGAAAAATTGCAACCTTTATGGACGCTGAGTCTTCACTGTACCGTAAAGCAAGTGACGTAACAGACAAAGAAAAACTCGCTTCCAGCATTTCGAAATTTATAATGAGCAATGATGGGGATGTAACGGTCTTTGAGAATCTGGACGGCAGCGTGTACATTAAGAAAGTTAACATGCCAGATAAGGAAAAATTAGCTTCTCAAAATATATATGAACTTACCTTTTCCGATGACAGCCAAATCATGGCTTACTTAGATGAATATCATGCGGACTCGTCTAAAGGCGAATTGATGCTTTTAATAGACGGATACGAAAAGACTAAAATTGCATCGGACATCATTGACTATCAAATTCCTGTCTTAGGGGATTCTATTTATTTTCTAAATGAAGACAAAAGTCTTTATGTAAAAACGATAAAAGACACTGAAGAAGATGAAAAATCAAAGAAAAAGAACAAGGATGAAGATCAGCCTATCGCATTGAAAACCATTAACCCCATAGAAAAAGTGAAGCTTGACGACGAAGTAACCGATTTCGATGTAACTCCCGATGGCAGTAGTATTATCTATTTAGATACTGACGAGAACTTGTTTTTGAAGAGAATCGGGGAGCAAAAGGTCAAGATTGGTAGCAACGTAATCAATATTCATCTCTACAACGACTCTATTCTTTTTAGAGACAAAGAAAATACGCTCTACACAATCGACTTAACACTGGATTCCGTAGCAAAGAAAGCACTTGAAAAAGTTGAAAAGTCCGAACAGCCATCAGACCGTGCGGCAAGTCCTGTAAAGGACAAAGTGAAGCTCGCTGATGAAGTAGAAGCATACTCGACGGATAAAAGCCTGAAGTATCTGGTTTATAAAGTCACGTCTGGAGAGCTCTATGTTCGTACCAAAGCGCAGCCTACACCTGTAAAAGTGTTTGAAAACATGGATGAGTTTAGCGCCCTGTATTTTCTAAATTATTTACTTTACGAGAAACTAGTAACGATCAACAGCCTAGAGGGCTATTGGAAAACAACCGATAAAGAAACTGGACAATTTATGTATTCTCAGTTTACCAAAGATTCAAAAGTGGTTTGGTATAATAAACAAGGTGAGAGTACTGAGCAATCATTCACTTTAAAAAATGCAACCGCCCGTTCAGTTGAATTAACTTTCTCGGATGATTCAATCGTAAATTTTGATTTAATCAATAAAGATACACTTGCGTTACATGTTGATGGAGAAACAGCTGCTCAGGAACTAACAAGAGTAAACAAAGAAGAAGTCGATAAGAACTTGATAGCGATTAAGGACAAGATCGCGGCAGAGGCCAAAGAGGCTACTAAAAGTACCGCACTAACTGCTGATGACGCTATAAAGGTAGTCGAAAGTCTTGATCCAGGCAATTACTCTGCCGATCATGACAGCAGCGAGTATGATATTACGACCGTAGATGGAGCATTTTTCTTCTATATTAATTACTCCGCAGCCAGCGGTATGGGCGGCGGTTTGTTCGTTCGCCAGGGTACAGGCGAGGTCTTTGGGTATACCATGGGCACGGAAGACGATCCTAATGCTCCATTCCCTGACTTCACGAATCAAATAAGATAGTCAAACTTTATTATGGATCATCATTCAGAGCGAGTGTAGTAGTATACTTTGGTATCCTACCGGATTCAAATACATCTAAGACATTGCCCAGAGTGGTGATGTCTTTTTTGCCTCTCCCTCACTATCCTATTTTTTGGTTCCATTTAGAAACGACAAAATATGCACATCTACTATAAATTTACGCAACTTTCGCTTTATTTCACTTCTGAGGTATTTATAATGAGATCACCATTATGCATGTCCCTCATGATGGACCAGAATAATGTAAAATAGTAAGCAGATAAGTTCAATTATGACATCAATATATCATAAAGAGATACACATGAGCCGTGGAAAAAAGAATTAGTTCGCAGATGTTAATCGGGAAGAGTTATTAAAGGACCTCACCTAGAAGGAAAAGTTTGCAATAGGGCATTTATCGGATAAGATCTCAGAATTTATCACTGGGATTTCGCTTATCACAAATCAAGAACGACCCGATATCATGATGCACTCAGTAAGCGCAACGGCCACCGTAAAAAAGACTCCGAGGATGTAATTCGAGTCGAGGGTGGCATGCCTACGATCATCTCCAAGGAACTGTTCCAGCAAGTGCAAGATAAGATGGATGCCAACAACCACGCGCCTGGTATACAAAAAGCCAAAGAACTTTACCTTCTAAGTGGGCTTACGATTTGCGGAGAATGCTTAAGAAATCTTGGTTACGATATGGGCAACACCAAACATTGCGGTCGTAACAAGCTAAAATACGTCACCTACCTTTGCGGCAACCGTGATTGTGCCAAAGCTCGTAAGAATACCGAGCTTCGCCTCCACCATGCAAATCCACAACCGCAWGAGGTTGTGGATTTGTGCTTTCTATTACATGTAACTTGAGTATGAGTTCAACATGCTCTTTATAGATGATGACCTTTTCTACATAGCTGCCGATGAACTTCTTGATCTCAGGAATGTTCCGTTCGGCAACATGCATTTTGAGACTTACCAGCAGTAGTTGCAGGGTTTCCTCCTCACCCGAGTAACACCCCGTTTATTATTGACAAAGTTCATTTAAGATGATAAATTGGCGTAATACCCATTTTTTGGGTCATATTATAAGGGGTGCTTTATATGCTTTTACCTGTGCACGAACGATTCATATATCAAGCAAAGGAAAGTCTCAGTCAAGATCAACGACTTTGGGGCCTCCTTGCAGGTGGCTCCATGATGACGAAGACCATGGATGAGTATAGCGATTTAGACCTTATCATCGTATACGACTCTGCCTACCAGGAGCAGATCATGAATCAACGGCTTCTCATTGCAGAAGGATTAGGCAAGTTGCTTTCTGGATTCACAGGTGAACATGTTGGTGAACCTCGTGTGGTTATTTGCTTATACGGACCGGAGCCGCTGCATGTCGATCTTAAATTTGTTACATTGGAAGAGCTTGAAATACGAATTGAAAACCCGCTTATTTTATGGGAAAAAGATCAGGAAATCAGTAAAATTTTTAAAGAAACCTCCCCCTCACATCCATACCCAAATCCACAATGGATAGAGGATCGCTTCTGGGTCTGGATTCATTACGGCGCCACGAAGCTAGGAAGAGGAGAATGGTTTGAATTGATCGATCATATTACATATATTCGCAGTACTGTATTAGGTCCTTTGGTTTTGATTCGTAGTGGTCAACTCCCTAGAGGAGTTAGGAAGCTGGAACAGTATGGCATCAGTGAAATAGAAGAACTAAAAAAGACGATCCCTCTACACAGTTTCGAGAGTTGCTACCATGCGTTAAAAAGTACTATCCACCTCTATCAACGCTTGCGTCAACATTCTGATGTACTTGTAAAGGAAGAAGCGGAACATGTTTCTATTGCTTACCTTGAAAAGGTGTATGCTTCGTTGATTGATTAGAATACAAAAAGAGCACCTAATACGGCAATGTCATTAAGTTAAGCCCAGAGACACCACCGGGAAAAATGGAATCCGAAACGGCATGGGAAAAAGCCCTGTGCCGTTTGTTTTTTTGTGCAAGCAAGGAAAAAGCGTACAGCAAACAAAGCGGATGGAATATCCTCTTAAAAAATGYTCATGGGAACCGAGTTATGCTACTCTGTAGACGAAGCTACCGTTATATTCAGAGATGCGTGAGGAAGTCCCTCCCCCCCCCATTATTCAGGTAG
>NZ_JBFUHJ010000463.1:0-4327 GCF_056402455.1 Paenibacillus sp. P4_A7
CTCTTAGCTCGATCTCTTCTTCGTTTTCGGCAAGAATTTTGACATCCATACCTAAACTTTGAAGCTCTTTGATTAGTACTTTAAACGACTCCGGTACACCCGGCTCTGGTACATTCTCGCCTTTGACAATGGACTCATACGTTTTCACACGTCCAACCACGTCATCGGATTTAACAGTCAAAATTTCTTGGAGTGTATAAGCAGCGCCATATGCTTCAAGCGCCCAAACTTCCATCTCCCCGAAACGTTGACCACCAAATTGCGCTTTACCACCAAGTGGCTGCTGCGTAACAAGTGAGTAAGGACCAGTGGAACGAGCATGAATTTTATCGTCGACCATGTGCGCCAGTTTGATCATATACATGACCCCTACTGTAACTTCACGCTCAAACGATTCTCCAGTCCGACCATCATAAAGTACAGTTTTACCATTACGTTGCATACCTGCTTCTTCCATAGCATCGAAGACGTCATTCTCATGAGCGCCATCAAATACAGGAGAAGCTGCATGAATACCAAGATGTTTACAAGCCATACCTAAGTGAACCTCAAGTACTTGACCAATATTCATCCGTGATGGAACGCCGAGTGGGTTTAGAACAACTTCAACAGGCGTACCGTCTGGTAGGAATGGCATATCTTCTTCAGGCATTATTCTAGCGATTACCCCTTTGTTACCATGACGTCCGGCCATTTTGTCGCCTTCGGAAATTTTCCGTTTTTGAGCAATATAAGCACGAACTAGTTGGTTAACGCCCGGTGGCAATTCGTCACCGTTCTCGCGGGTAAACACTTTAACGTCAACAACAATTCCATCTGTACCATGTGGTACACGTAACGAAGTATCACGCACTTCACGAGCTTTCTCACCAAAGATAGCGTGAAGCAATCTTTCTTCCGCAGTCAGTTCTGTAACACCTTTAGGCGTTACTTTACCAACAAGGATATCACCAGCGCCAATTTCAGCTCCGACACGAATGATTCCACGCTCATCTAGGTTGCGAAGAGCTTCTTCGCCGACATTTGGAATGTCTCTTGTAATTTCTTCAGGTCCAAGCTTCGTATCACGAGCCTCGGACTCATATTCCTCGATGTGAATCGATGTATATACATCTTCCTTCACAAGCTTTTCACTAAGCAAAATGGCATCCTCGTAGTTGTAGCCTTCCCACGTCATAAATGCAACGACAACGTTACGTCCAAGCGCTAATTCGCCTTTTTCTGTGGAAGGACCATCTGCAAGAATATCACCCTTCTTGATGATATCGCCTTTGTTAACAAGCGGACGCTGGTTAATGCAAGTCCCTTGGTTAGAACGCATAAACTTATGAAGCTTATGTTTAACTAGATCTCCAGTAACCGGTTTGCCGTCGAGCATTTCAACACGACGAAGCCAAATTTCATTAGCGGACGAGCGTTCAATCACACCATCATACTTAGCTACGATACAAACTCCGGAGTCTTTCGCTGCTTTATGCTCCATACCCGTACCAACAAGTGGTGATCTTGGGATAAGGAGTGGAACCGCTTGACGTTGCATGTTCGATCCCATAAGCGCACGGTTGGAGTCATCATTTTCCAGGAACGGAATTAATGCTGTCGCAACGGATACAACTTGTTTAGGAGAAACGTCCATGTAGTCAACACGTTCTCTAGGCATTGTTAAGATGTTATCTGCTTGCTTATTGTAACGAACGATAGTGCTCTCTTCAGCAAACGTATCATCTGGATTCAAGACTGCATTCGCTTGTGCGATAACGTAGTTATCTTCTTCATCAGCAGTCATGTAATCAATTTGTTCTGTAACGACCCCTGTCTTTGGATCTACCCAACGGTACGGCGCTTCAATAAAGCCGTATTCGTTAATACGAGCGAAGGAAGACAAGGAGTTAATCAAACCGATGTTCGGGCCCTCAGGCGTCTCGATCGGACACATCCGTCCGTAATGTGAATTATGAACGTCACGAACTTCAAAGCCTGCGCGCTCCCTTGTCAAACCGCCGGGTCCGAGTGCAGATAGACGACGCTTATGCGTCAGTTCAGCAAGCGGATTCGTTTGGTCCATAAACTGGGACAACTGTGAGGAACCGAAGAACTCTTTGATTGAGGCAATAACTGGACGGATGTTAATTAGCGCCTGCGGCGTAATTGCATTCGCATCCTGAATCGACATTCTCTCACGAACAACGCGTTCCATGCGGGATAAACCAATACGGAATTGATTTTGAAGCAGCTCGCCTACAGAACGCAGACGACGGTTACCTAGGTGATCGATATCATCCGTGCTGCCTACACCGTGCAACAAGTTAATAAAGTAGTTTATGGAAGAAATGATGTCCGCTGGCGTGATATGCTTAACGGATTTGTCAATTATGCCATTCGCAATAACCTTAATAACTTTGCTCTCGTCGTACGGCGAGAATACACTGATCGTTTGCAGTGGAATACTATCTGCATCAAGTACACCATTAGCGACATGATACGTCTTATAACCTACGTCTTTCTCAAGCTTCTCGAGAATTTCATCCAGCAAACGGCGGTCAATCATTTGTCCGGTTTCAGCGATTATCTCGCCAGTTGTCGGATCAATTAAGTTTTCCGCTAGACGCTGATTGAACAGACGGTTCTTAATATGAAGCTTCTTGTTTATTTTGTAACGGCCAACGTTGGCCAAATCATATCGTTTTGGATCAAAGAAACGTGCTACCAACAAGCTCTTCGCATTATCCAAAGTTGGTGGTTCACCCGGGCGAAGACGCTCATAAATTTCAATCAGCGCTTTTTCCGTAGAATCCGTGTTATCTTTGTCTAACGTGTTGCGAATGTACTCATCGTGGCCAAGCAGCTCTAATATTTCTGCGTCAGTACCAAATCCAAGCGAACGCAAAAGTACCGTTACCKGTATTTTCCGGGTCCGGTCAATACGTACGTAGATAATATCTTTAGCATCTGTTTCAAGCTCAAGCCACGCACCACGGTTAGGTATAACCGTAGCAGTATAATTCTTCTTCCCATTCTTATCGACCTTCGTGCTGAAATACACACTTGGGGATCGAACCAATTGGCTGACTATGACACGTTCAGCACCGTTTATTATAAACGTGCCCGTCTCAGTCATAAGTGGGAAATCGCCCATGAACACTTCTTGTTCCTTTACTTCGCCAGTCTCCTTGTTGAAGAGTCTTACCTTCACGCGTAAAGGAGCCGCATACGTTACATCACGCTCTTTTGATTCATCGACCGAATACTTCGGTTCGCCCAAGCTATAGTCGATAAACTCAAGCGATAGATTGCCCGTAAAGTCCGAAATCGGAGAAATATCTTGGAACAACTCAATTAAGTCGCTTTCCAAAAACTTCTCATACGATTTTTGTTGGATTTCAATCAGGTTCGGGACTTCCAGCACCTCGTTGATCCTGGCGTAGCTTCTTCGCGTGCGCCGACCATACTGAACAAGTTGTCCTGCCAACTTAACCTCACCCCTCATGTCTGTCTCACAGCATCGATACTTACTGCGTCACCATAGACGGCATCAGCCGCCTGTATAGTCAAATAAAGAAAAGCCCTTTTCGAATGATTTCGAAAAAAGAGCATGTTCCGGCAGTTAACCAATCGCAGCGCGGCACGATAGTCTCATATCAAATAATTTTGCCCAAAACGTAAACATTATACGTCAAATGTGTAAATCTTATGCATTCCGCGCTTAAAAATCACACTTGACATTTTAGTTAACTAAAGAGATTGAGCCCAATTTAATGCTGACATTTTATAATGTTACCATATCCGAAATGTCAAGTCAATAAATATACATCGAATTTCAACAGAAATTTTAAAAACAACTTTTGTTTATTTCGATAAGCCTTTTACAGCTCGAAATATGCGATAGCCTTTATCCTTAGTTACTTCCTCAACATCACCGAATAAAGCTTGCAGCTTAGCTTCCGCCGAAGGTGCACCTTGCTTCTTCTGAATAACAACCCACATGCTTCCGCCCTGCTCCAGCAATTCATAACCTTCTTCAAAAATCCGATGCACAACCGATTTCCCAGCTCGTATCGGGGGATTCGTTATGATCGTAGTAAAAAGCTTGTCTTTAACAGACTCGTAGACATCACTTTGCAGAACAGACACATTGGAAATACCATTCAACTCAGCATTTTCCTTCGAAAGTTCAACTGCTCTTTCATTAATATCAATCATTGTGACATGACCATTAACAGCGAGCTTAGCAGCAGTTAAACCGATGGGCCCATAGCCACAACCGACATCTAACACTCGAGCATTTGATTCCAGCTCCAACGCATTGATTAAAACCTGACTCCCAAAG
>NZ_JBFUHJ010000464.1:0-2491 GCF_056402455.1 Paenibacillus sp. P4_A7
GATTATTTAACGACTCTGCTGTCTTCATCCAATCGATTAATCACTTTAAAGCCCCAGTCCTCGATTCTTTTCTTAAATGGAATGAAATGACCCACGACATGTATATCGATGAGTTCATTATAAGAGCAAGTCTTCTAGTTCAAGCTTGTGAGGTTAATCAACCACTTTCCCCTATAACAAATGATTTTAGAGCTTTATTGGGAAGTCTGATGAGAAGGAAATTGGAAATTAGTGAAATATAAAAGAACCTCCTCAACCACTTGCATAGTGGCGATGGAGGTTCTTTTTTAGTTACAACATTTAACCGTACGCTTGAATACTGGAGATGACATATTCCACTTCTTCTTGTGTTAAATCAGGAAAGAGTGGGAGGGTAACCAGCTCTCGCCATTTCGAATCAGCAATCGGGGTTTCGGTCTGATACTTCATAAACAACGGATGCATGGTTAACGGCATGTAGTGAACGCCAGTGGAAACTCCTATATCCTTCATATGCAGGATGAAACGCTCCCTATCTTCAACTCGTACAACAAAAGCCCAGTAAGAAGAGTCCTGCAAATGATAAGGAATTGCCGCTTTTACCTTCCTGCTTGCTTGCAATCCGATTAAATATTGCTGCAGGATGGCTTCTCTCCTTCGATTCATCCGATCGAGCTTTTCCAATTGAACTAATCCGATCGATGCCATAAGATCATTCATATTATATTTGTAGCCTATATCCGATATTTCATAATACCAGCCGTTCGCGTCCAAATTATTTAATGAATTGGCTTCATAACGCTCCCAAGTATCCTTATTGATTCCGACCCAGCGAGAATGGCGCAGCGGTTTAAGCAGCTCCGGATCATTAGAGGATATCATCCCTCCATCACCGGTTGTCATACATTTCTTCTCTTCGAAGCTGAAGCAACCAATATCACCCCAAGTGCCGAGTGCTTTGCCCTTATACTTCCCGCCAGCTGAGTGTGCGGAGTCCTCGATTACTTTTAAACCTCGCGTTTTTGCCCATGCTACCAAAGAATCCATTTGTACGGGATGTCCTGCAAAGTGAACCGGCATGACAGCAACGCAATCTTTGTCATATTTCCGTTCAAGATCTTCAAAGCTAATACCGAGAGTTTCCGGGTTAATGTCCACAAAAACGGGCTCCAGTTCGTTATAAATAACTGCCATGGCCGTTGCAGCAAATGTTAATACAGGAACCAGCACTTTTTTCCCTTTAGGGAACTTGAAAGCGGACAAAGCAAGGTGTAGAGCTGCGGTACAGGAATTAACGCCTACTGATTCTGAGGAGCCAATATATTGGCTCCACTTCTGCTCGAACTCTCCTACTCTAGGACCTAATCCAAGCCAAGCGCTTTGGAATGCCTTCTGGATACTCTCCAGTTCTTCATTACCTACGGAAGGTTTGAACAGTCTGATGTTCATATTTCTCCCTCCTTGCTCTTCATTTTATTTAAAAAAGTTTCTCTCGTAATCATCATGCTCAACAGTTCCCGTTCAGGCTTCTCACCCAGCTGTCCCGTAGCAGGAGTCCAACAAATCCGTTCTCCTTCCACAACCTTAATTAATGGCAACTTCTTCACTTCTTGAGCCCCCAACTGTTTATAGATGTGAATGGCTCGGTAATTATCAGCCAACACGTTAATATAAGCCCGTTGTAAACCGAGTACCTCAATACTCCACTCCCCCAGAGCAATTAAAGAGAAAATAACGATATTRCCAAGCTTACCTTTTCTGCCTCTTAGCAAGTTATCAAATTCACACTGCTTCTTGACCTCGTCATAATGAATTAAGCCAATTTGACCAATAGGGGTTTGATCTTGGTCCTCGACAATAAACAATATTCGATCATCCGCTTCGACAACTTGCTGCTTGATCCACTCCCTAGTTCCATTCTCCGTTATAGGAAACTGAGTCGTAAACCATATGCCAGCTGCATGTCTCCATTCAGCCAGCATTTTGATCTCATCCTCATTTTGTATACTCTCTACTGTAATTGGCCGAAGCCTTCCGTATACAGTTCCGTTAACGATAATAGGTATGCAAAAGGAAGCAATTTGCTGATTCGCGACCCGCTTGTACGTTCGCAAAATCTCCTTCATAGGTTCGTTCTCCTTTCTTTATTTCACCGTGCCTGGCTTTACATATCTTTCCTGTTCAGCAAAGTTTATAAAAGTGGCTTTATCCAATTTCATTATTTCTTTGGCAAGCGGATGCTGTGACAGCTGCTTGTCGTGATAGCGTAAATAGCTTAACGGCTGGACCATATAAACCCCTTTTCCTTCGGTTAACAAGCTCAGCCAGCTCGCTAAATCCACAGCAAAAAAGGCTTGTTTACCCAATAAGACACCAAACGGCTCCTTCAAATCCTTTCTTCGAAACAAAACGGTCGTTGGTTCTCCAAGATAATTGGTTCTATTACTAAGGATTTTCTTTGTCAGCTGGCGTCCATCAACAATCGTATCTCTCTTATAGATCCGTTCAAAGG
>NZ_JBFUHJ010000464.1:2498-6821 GCF_056402455.1 Paenibacillus sp. P4_A7
GACCAGAGAAATCCCTTCATAATTCAAAAAATAGTGCATCATTTTCTCTATTTTCTGAGGATGAAATAAATCGTCATCCATCAAATAATTGATATATTCGCCTTTGGCAAGCTCTAGACACTGTTGCTGATTCGCAATTGGCCCCATGTTTTCTTTATTTTTGATATATCTGATTTTGGATCCATTAGGCATAGCTTTATACGAGTTCACCATCTGCTCAGATAAATCATTTTCACTGTTATCACTAATAATAATTTCTATATTCTCGTAGGTTTGGCTAAGTGCGCTCTTCAATGCCTGTTCTAAATAATCAGGACGGTCATAGGTTGGTATTAAAATACTGACCAGCGGCTTCATAGAGATCTCCCCCTGTTTTCATTTTTCTTACTCTTTCTCATAAACTCCTCTAAGCTAGGCAGCTTCATATCCTTCTCCGATAGAATAGGTTTAATAATTGGCCAAGTAATCCGGAGTGTTGCATCGTTCCAGATCACCCCTCCCTCACTCTTAGGAGAATAATAATTATCTACCTTATAAACGACTTCGCAATCATTGGTTAAGGTGCAGAAGCCGTGGGCAAAGCCTTTGGGGATATAAACCATTCTGTTATTGTCTTCCGTGAGTAAAATAGAATCCCAACTGCCAAAGGTTGGTGAGTCTCTTCTTAAATCAACAAAAATATCAAAGATTGCCCCTCGAATGACTCCAATTAATTTCGTTTCTGCATAAGGCTCGAACTGAAGATGCAGCCCTCGAATCGTTCCCTTCTTCTTTGATAATGAACGATTTTCCTGAACCCAATGACTAACAAGTCCGAGTTCGGTATATTTCTGCTGATCATATATTCGTGTAAAATGGCCTCGATGATCCGCTTTCGGCGACAGGGTGATTTCATGAATGCCGGGAATACTGCCAGACTTAATGATCATGAACCTCACCCTCTTTCACATAATCACTAATCTGCTGTAAGCAAGTCTCCCTTACATCCTTGTGCTGTACATAGTCCTTTACCCAATCGACAGTCCGGACCAGCGCTGTATTCAGATCCCATCGCGGATACCAACCTAAGTGTTTTGCCGCCATTGCGCTGTCTAACTGTAAATAGTGTGCTTCAAAAGGTTGATTGCCGCTCTCTATATGGTAGGAAGCCCCCTCTCCCCACAGATTGCATAGTCTGCTAACAACCCCTTCCACCGAGATAGGATTGCGAGCGTCCGGGCCAAAATTCCAGCCTTTCGCATAAGGAGCTCCATTCTCCACTAACTGTTCCGCTAAGAGCAAATACCCGGATAGAGGATCAAGCACATGCATCCAGGGGCGAATCGCTTGCGGGTATCTGAGTCCGATCGACTTCCCTTGAAGAAGAGCACTCATACTATCTGGAATTAACCGATCCGGTGCCCAGTCTCCCCCACCGATAACATTGCCTGCTCGAACTGAGGCGATCGATACCTGATGATTCGGCAGTGCAGCCTTTGGATTTGGACTAAAGAAGGATTTTCGATAGGCCGCTATCATCAGCTCTGCGCATGCTTTGCTATTAGAATAGGGATCATCCCCTCCTAACTGGTCGGTTTCCCGATAACCACGCTTCAGCTTCCGATTGTCATAACACTTATCTGTCGTTACATTAACAACAGCTTTCACCGTAATTCCACTTTCAGTTGCTTGTCTAACCGCCTCCAACAGATTAACAGTACCCAAACTATTGATTTCGTACGTTTCTACTGTATTGGTATAGGATGCTCTAACCAAGGGCTGAGCTGCCATGTGAAACACGATGTCGGGAGCTGCTTGTCGAAGAGCTTTCGATAAACGCTCTCTATCTCTAATATCTGCGATATAAGAGGTAATCAACTCATCCATATGACATAGATGAAATAAGCTTGGTTTGGTCGGGGGCTCTAAGGAATAGCCTGTCACGTGAGCACCCATAGCGTGCAGCCATAAACTTAGCCACGTTCCCTTAAATCCCGTATGACCCGTAATAAATACTTTCTTCCCTCTCCAAAAATTTGGGTTTACCTGTTTCTTCCCTTTCATTACCTCACCTCTCTAGCTTTTGCTTTTCGGTTATCTCTCTCCTCTCTTTGCGTACCGAACATACTAATCTATCATATGGTTGAAGCTATCAATCCGAATGAGTCAGCTATCTATTTTACAAGTTAAAAACAAAATTGATATTCTTGTCCATCACCTTCTCTAGTTGCTACATATGATAGAAACTAGAAAGGGGGTGTTACTATGAGCGAACTAAAAAACAAGCTAGAAGGACTTATGAGCCAGATTCAAGAGCAAGTTGAAGCTCATAAAGAAACAATACTACCTGTTCTGAAAAAAATCGGGGGTTTACAATCTTTACTAGAGTCCTATACTAGCGATTCCATCGACTCTCAAAACCTCCAAAATCTTCAAAGTAAAATTRCTGATTTCAATTTGGATGACAGTACTGTTGCAACAGTTCTAGCAGAAATCAAAAAGGCTACAGGATTTGATGTAGGAAACGCATTAAAGGAAGAAGACTTAAGCAAACTCATTGATGCCGTACGCCAAGTTCAAACGCAAGTGATAGGAACAGATTCGCTTCAAGTGTCTGAAATTGTGCCGGTACTTCAAAAACTTTTCTCCCAAGCTGAATCCCTTCTTCTAACTCCAATCGATTTATTGAAAAAGCACGAAGGATCCATTTTAAAAATGCTGGAAAAACTTTAAGAAATAGCACTCCCACACAGTTGAATGGTCTTGTCATGCAAAAAAACAGTCAAACAGGATTTCATGTCCTGCTAGACTGGTTTTTTTGTTTTTAAGTTAGCAACACTTATCTTCCGACTTATCTTATGTTAGTTTATATGACACAAACTTACGATTTTATCGGGATTTTGTATCTAAAAAGACATAACTTACATTTATTTTCTAATTACATTGTCTATTCGTTCTATATATGCTATTATTATGTCAGATTACATTACATTAATGTTCACTTCTGGGTATTGCCCATAGTAAAACGAATTGGGGCATGACCTTCATTCAGCACTTATCCTACTAAAAATATTATAGTGAGGTGATTGGCTATGAATGTGGCTTTCGTAGCGCACGATCGAAAGAAAGAAGAAATGATAAATTTCGTGATTGCTTATGAGGCGTTGTTCAAAGAGCATACCTTATTTGCTACAGGTACAACAGGCAAGCTGATCATGGAAGCTACAAACATGAAAATTATGCGATTCATGTCCGGCCCGCTTGGCGGTGACCAGCAAATTGGTGCGATGGTATCTCAGAATGAACTCGATTTGTTAATCTTCTTCCGCGATCCACTTGTTGCACAGCCGCATGAACCCGACATCACCGCATTACTCCGTCTATGTGATGTATACGGAATCCCTGTAGCTACGAATATGGCAACAGCCGAGCTCCTTGTGCACTCATTGAAACGTGGCGATTTCCACTGGCGTGATGTTATTCACCAATGCCGCCCCACCAATATTGCACACCACAAGGCAAAACCAAGTGAACCAAGACCAAGTGAACCAAGCATAAGTGATCGAACAAGGCACATGAGCGACAACATCCTTGCTGCCGCGGATTCTATATAAATAATTGAACGAATAAATAAAAGGGTGGAACAGATTATTTCTGTTTCACCTTTTTCACTTCTTGAGGTATTGATGTGATTCAGTTAGCATAGAAGGGGAAAAACAATAAGCCTTTAAAGCAAAGGAGTTTTATAGCAAATGAAACAAAACAAATACGATGATTCCATATTCTTTTCTGCATATAAGCAAATGTCACGTTCAATTAAAGGACTAGAAGGTGCGGGAGAATGGCATGTATTTCAATCCTTACTACCGGATCTGCGAAATAAAAGTGTGCTTGATTTAGGGTGCGGTTTTGGCTGGCATTGTCGATTTGCTCGTGAGCAGCAAGCGAGTTCAGTGGTAGGTGTGGATATTTCTGAAAATATGCTGCAAAAGGCTCGCGAACTAACAGACGACCCTGCTATTTCCTATATCCAACTGCCGATTGAAGACATCAATTTCTCACAGTCGCAGTTTGATGTAGTAATCAGCTCTCTGGCTTTCCATTATCTCGAATCCGTTAAAGTCATCTTCAAAAAGATACATGATTGCCTGAAGCCTGGGGGGTCTTTTATTTTTTCAGTAGAGCATCCCATATTTACTTCACGTAATGAACAAGATTGGTATCGCGATGAGCAAGGAAACCATCTGCATTGGCCAGTAGATCATTATCAATCAGAGGGATTGCGAAAAACATCATTTTTAGCAGATAACGTGATCAAGTATCATCGTACCCTCTCCACTTACA
>NZ_JBFUHJ010000465.1:0-4307 GCF_056402455.1 Paenibacillus sp. P4_A7
GAATCTTCATTTAAAATAGAAACTAATAATAAAGTTAATGTTAAAGACTTCAAAGAAATTTTTGGTAATAAGTTTGTCTGKCTACTAGGTGGTATAATATTTATGTCATATATTATGACATGGGCAGTGTATTATCAAGGTGGATTTTTACAAACGAATATAAAAATTGATGCAGCAGCTGTAGGTAAAATTACTGTATTAATGCTTTGGATGYGGCCGATTGGTGGATTTTTAGGTGGATTTTTAGGTGATAAGTTTGGGAAGAGTAGCATTTTAATAACGTCCCTAGGGTTATCTGCCATTTTTTTAATTGCTATATCAGTATTACCAATTACGATGCCTCACATCTACTTTAATGTCCTGGTAGTACTAATTGGATTAATGATTTATACGGTTAGAGGTCTTTACTGGTCGTTACTTGGTGATATTAAGATTGATGTAAAGATACTTGGTCTTGCTATCGGTGTAATATCCTTTATAGGCTATCTACCAGATATTTTAATGCCAATTGCAAATATTGTGTTGTTTAAAACATTCGGAGCTAACGGTGGTTATAACGCCTACTTTATCTTTTGTGCATGCGGAGGTATTATCGGTATCTTAATGACTTTAATCTTTAGAATATTAGTAAAGAAAAACAAAAAATCTTTAGTTGAAACAGCCGAATTAAATGCGTAAAATGTTTAACAACGTAAATTCGGAGTCTTCCCAGCTATAGACCGCCCCCTGCGACAGGTTCGGTCTATCCATTAACCGGCTGTTCAAACTAACTTCTCTTAAAGCGGATGTGAACCCAGGGCGTAGATGTTACTAGCATCTGCGCTCTTTTTTTTATTGTAATCAATTATACATCATATAATTCGTAATTAAACAAAAATGATGATATTGGTATATTTATCGTTTCTCCAATTATTTATCATAGTGTCCACATAGTGCAAAATTAAGTCTTGTTAGTTCAAATACTAATATTATTTGGGAGTTTATCATAAAAGAATACTCAATCACTAATAGACCTGTCCATTGCCTCTGAACGAATTGCTGCTATGTATGTCGAAGATGTATCATACACAAAAATCACAAGACAGAAGGAGATTAATCAAAATGAAACATAAACAGTGGACGATCTATGCGATCCAGCATTCACATACGGATGTCGGTTATACCGAACGTCAAGAGAAAATTAAACAGTATCACGTTGGTTTTATCCGTCAAGCACTGCAAATCATTCGTGAGATTCGTTCGGGAAACCGTCCGGATTGGAAAGGGTATAAGTGGGTTTGTGAAACATTTTGGCCGATTGAAGCCTTTCTAAAAAAAGCGACAGTCCAGGAGCAAGCAGAGCTAGCAGAAGCGATTCACAGCGGAGATATCGGTTTGTCCGGCACGTATTTGAATATGAGTGAATTGGTAGGAAAAGAACTACTTGAAGCGACGCTGAAGCGGATTCGGGAGTATGCACAATCTATTAATGTGAAGGTCGAATCTGCGATGACGGCAGATATAACGGGCTTTGGCTGGGGCTATGGGCAAGTGCTGGCAGACATGGGAATCAAAAATATGATCACCTGCATTCATACGCATCATTCGATGTTCCCGCTGCGGAAGAAGCAAACGCCATTCTGGTGGGAGACGCCCGGTGGTGAACGTATTCTCATCTGGAGCGGTGAGCACTATGTGTTCGGCAATGATTTGGGCATTATGCCAGGTTTGGGCGGTTCGTATACGATTCGCGACGAAATGGTTATTTCAAACGGCGTTACCTTCGAGCAAGCAGAAATCCGAATCCGTCGCTACCTAGATCGACTGGAGCAAGATGGCCATCCTTATCCATTTGTGCCGGTCATGCTGTCCGGTTTGCCAACGGATAATGGATCTCCTAATGTACAGATGATGGCGTTTATTAACGAGTGGAATGCGAAGCATGGTGAGGAGATTCGCATTCAATCTGCTACGTTGGATGATTTCTTCGCTGAAGTACGCAGCTCTGAAGAAGAGATCCCGGTGTATCGCGGTGATTGGCCGGATTGGTGGACCGATGGAACAGGATCGACACCGATGCATGTACAAGTGTTTCGAGAAGCGCAGCGGGTATATGAGAAAGTGAAACGCTTGGACCCGAATTGCGAGATTATTGATGCGGATGCATTCAAGCGGATGGAAGACGAGCTGGTGTTGTTCGCTGAGCACACATGGGGCTATCACTCCTCTGTCTCAGAGCCATGGAACCCGTTCGTCCAAGAGCTTGGAGTCCGTAAAGATGCCTTTGCTGCCAATGCAAGCACGCTTGCCCATACAGCGCTATATGACATTTTGGAAGCAAAGGGCGATGCTTTACTGGCTCCCGATCGCCCGCTGCAGTTCCGAATTCACAACCCGTATTCTTATGTGCAAGAGGATTATGCCCATTTCATTATGGAGTCTTGGCATCATGTCGAAATCAAGGATGGCTTCGAAGTCGTTGATGTAGAGAGCGGACAGGTTTATTCTGCTCAGTTAAGAGTGGCTCCTAGAGGAGTGATCGTTACCGTTCCTGTTACACTTTTGCCTGGAGAAGAGCGGACCTTGCTCATTCGTCCGGTGAATAAACCGAAAAATGTAACTGCTTTTGGAACGGACTTATTAGGTTCAGATGGCATTATTGATATTGAGGAACCTATTCAATCATCTGCTTTACATGTGACCTACACGTCTATGGATACTCCRTTCGCTAGAATTGAATGGGAAATGGGTGACGGAATTACGTCTTGGAAGGATAAGCAAACTGGGAAGGAATTGCTTCGCTCGGATCGGAATCATCATGCTTTCAGTCCCGTCTATGACGTGACAAAAGCAGCTAAAGTCGAAGAGATGAATAATATTCGTCGCATAATGGGACGCAATCGCAAAGGGCCGGATGCACAAGTATCGGTTGGCGTATTGACTAAAGCCGAGGTTGTGGACAAAGGTGAAGTCTATACAACGGTCCAGCTCACTTATGCGGTTGGGGGCTGTTCACACTATTCCCTACTTGTTACAGGCTACGCGGATAAGCCACGTATCGATGTAGCGGTGCGCATGCACAAGGATAGCATTTGGGATCCAGAAAATATTTACATTTCACTTCCGTTCGGAGCACCAATCGAGGCGGGCAAGCAGGAGTTGTGGATCGATAAGCTGCAAGCGCCAGTCCGAGCGCGCATTGACCAGTTGCCTGGCAGCTTAATTGATTATTACTGTGTCGATGAAGGTGCGGCTTATATTACGGAGGATATGGGCGTAGCGATTGCGATGCCAGATACACCACTTATGCAATTGGGCTCGCTCCGCCATGAGTTTCGACTCCTGCAAGGCGATGAGCGTATGCAAGAAGATCCGGCTCATTTGTACTCATGGCCGATGAATAATTATTGGGAGACCAATTTCCGGGCAACGCTGGGCGGGTTTTATGAATTCCGTTATTTTGTAACCTGGGGAGAAGGATGTAAGCAACCGGTAGCGGCTCTTGAAGCATGTCGCAGTCAAAATTCAGGAATTTTAGCTTATAGAGTGAAGTAAGGAAATTATATTGCTAAGAAAAGAGAGCCACGCTAAAGCGTTTGGCTCTTTTTTTATTTGCATACGCCACGCTCCAATTCAATTCTGTCAGCCCCAATTTATACCCGATCTATAATCGATGTTATTCGTTACTTCTTTTTATGGAATATTCCGTTTGTCATTGTAATGTTAAAACCAAAATGAAAGAAATCGTGAGATTTGCAATCGTGTTAGTAAGTCGGTAGTTAGTAAACGTTTTCATTACAATATCTTAAGTTGTAATTGATTTTGACCTTACAATACAACCTTATTATTGGAGGTAGAACGGTTAGGCTGTCCGTCCTTAAGCGGCCAGACCGGTACGATTCCAATAAATAGAAAGAACAGGTGATCCAATGAAACGGCGAATGCTATTCGCGAGTCTTATTCTTGTCCTGCTGCTCTCAGCATGCTCGAACGCAGGAAACGGTGGGAATGACTCCGGTGCTAAGAACGGCAGCAGCAATAAAGGAAAAGGTGATTCCAAGCAGACGATTACAATCGCTTGGCAGCCGAACGAATCAAGTGGGGATTTACAGGAAACTCGCGACGCGATCAGTAAGATGATCGAGGAAGCGACGGGTAAGAAAGTGGAGCACTTCACCACAACAGATTATATTATTTCGATCGAAGCGCTGACCAACGGCAGTGCGGATATTGCCTACATGGGCGCGACCTCGTACGTCGAAGCCAAGAAGAAGAACGACAATCTAGTTCCGCTCGTCGTGAACTCCGGTGAATCGGGTACGCTGGAC
>NZ_JBFUHJ010000466.1:0-4301 GCF_056402455.1 Paenibacillus sp. P4_A7
AATCTGTGAGGCTGTGGATTAATGAAATGGCTGCCAAGTTTCCATATCAAAAGGAAAGCAGCATATAAAAAAGCTGCTTTCCTTCATCATTTCCAATAATACGCTTCTGAATCCATCCATTACTGCGCCATCTAGCGTATAACGGTTGCCTCAAACTGCTCGATTTGTTCATTTGTACCGATTATAACCATGACATCACTCTCTGTTAGAACATCAGTTGCCGTAGGAGCGATTATGATTCCACCTATCTTATTGATGGCTACAATGCTGCATCCGAATCTAGCACGTGGATTCAAGTCATGCAGCGACTTCCCGTCCAAACACTTCGGAACGGCAAGCTCAGCAATCGTATATTCTTTGGACAGCTCAATATAATCAAGTAAATTTGGCGACACGAGTTGATGTGCCACTCGAATACCCATGTCCCTCTCCGGATATACAACACGATCAACGCCTATTTTCTCAAGTACGCGCCCGTGCAATTCACTAATCGCCTTCGCAACAACCTTCTTCACACCAAGATCCTTAAGTATAATAGCAGTTAAGATGCTAGCTTGAATGTCATCTCCGATAGCTACTACACCACAGTCAAAGTTGCGTACGCCTAATGAGCGAAGCGTTTCTTCATCGGTACTCTCCGCAGCTACTGCATAGGTTAAAACACTGCTCATTTCTTGTACAGCCTCATCATCCTTGTCTACCCCAAGCACCTCGTATCCAAGCTGGACGAGCTCCCGCCCTAAGCTAGACCCGAACCTTCCCAATCCTATAATAACAAACTGATTTTTTTTCGTTGCCACTTTCTTAAACCCCTATCCGATTGTGATTTTGCCTTCTGGATGCCGATACAATTCTTTTTCTGTACGGGGCCCAAGCGCATAAGCGAGCGTCAAAGGACCAAGCCGTCCGGCAAACATCGTTATTGCGATAATAATTTTTCCGACATTAGATAGTYCCGGTGTTACGCCAACCGAGAGACCGACTGTACCGAATGCTGATGTCGCCTCAAATAAGATATTAATAAATGGTTGCTCTTCTGTCATCGATAGCACCATCGTAACGACAATAACGAGTGCCAGAGATAGTAATGTAATGGTTAGAGCTTTAAATATTCGATCTTTACCTAATCTATGGCGGAACAGCACTATATCTTCACGGCCGCGTATCATTGCAAAGACAGCACCGACTAAAGTCATGAAGGTAGTCGTCTTAATACCGCCACCAGTAGAACCAGGTGAAGCTCCAATAAACATTAAAATAATGGTGAAAAACACGGTTGCTTGGCGCAATTGGGTATAGTCAAGCGTATTGGCTCCAGCTGTACGAGGTGTAACCGCCTGGAACAAGGAGGACAAAATTTTGCCGCTCCAATCCAAGGAACCAAGTGTCTTCGTATTGGAAAACTCAAATATAAAAATAACTATAGCGCCGATTGCAATTAATGATCCCGTCATTGAAAGTACAACTTTACTGTGCAGGGTGAGCTTACGTTTTTTACGAAACTCCATAAGGTCAGTCATTACTACAAAACCTAATCCCCCGCTAATAATGAGAAACATACCTGTAAAAGTAACAATCGGATCTGCTACATACATTGTTAAGCTTCTATACCCGCCGAAAATATCAAAGCCAGCGTTATTGAATAAGGAAACGGCGTGAAATGCACCGAAGTATAACGCTTTTCCAATCGGCATATCGAATGCGAATCGAGAAGTGAATAACAACATTCCGATTAGTTCAATTGATAAGGAATAGATAATAACTCGTCGGATCAGCCRAACGATTCCTTCCATACTCGTTTGATTCATCGCCTCTTGAAGCAAGAGCCGTTCCTTTAGTGATATTTTTTTCCTAAGCACAAGCGCAACAAGCGTAGCCATCGTCATAAAACCTAGTCCGCCAAGTTGAAAAAGGATCATTAGTATGACTTGACCAGGTACCGAGAAGTATGTTCCTGTATCGACAACGACGAGACCGGTCACACAGGTTGCCGATGTCGCAGTGAATAGCGCGTCCAAAAAAGGAAGACGCTCACCTGTTGTCGATGAAAAAGGCATAGACAGCAACAAAGCACCTATTAATATAATAAGTGCAAATCCGCTAACCAGTATGCGCGGCGGTGACCATTTCAATAAACTCCATTTCAATTTCATCCATCAGCCTTCTTCTCATCAATGTTCTCAAGTGCTACACGATTATAATCTAAAGCAGGTACGGATCAAAGCTTACATAAAGCTCAAAAGAGGTGATATTAAGGCAAAAAGGGGCAATGCTGCAAGGTAACAGCTTGATTACTTGAAGAATATCATTATTTCTAATGTTTTCAACTGTATCCACTTATTCTGTTAATATCATTCGATCATTATTCAAAAACGGTGTGACTGGATAATTTAGGGATCAATGTGATATGGTAATGAAATGAGCAATATCTATTCTATCCAGTTGAGGTGAACGAATGATTGACTCCATCAAACCAAATGAGTGGAAACGTTTTTTATGGGCATCTATTGCTTGCTTCATTATTTTTGTAAGTATAGAAATTGTTCCTATGATTGCTTCTATTTCATCCGGCGAGTTTGAAACACATGTCATCAAGAAATCTGAAGCAGAAGATAAGGCAACTCTCTTCGTGGAAGAATATACCGGACTTAAGGTGAAGTCCGCAAAGGCTATTCATCAAACTGATAAAATAATGAATGGTTATCTTGCCAAAGAAGATCTTGTAAAAACATACTCTGACCAATATGGTAAACATTTTCCAACAGATACTTATCAGGTTGAACTCAAGTTCATTAATGGCGGCAGAGGTACTGTCCATGTACATATGCAAGATACACAGGTTGTTTCTTGGAACCTCCGAGTTGGCGGAGATGAATTGCCGGACAATCAACAATCTAAGCTGGTATCCTCTTTCTTGAACGAGCAAGGTTTCCGCACAGAAGAAATACAAAATAATATGAGGTTTCACCCAAATGGCGAATGGGGCTTGGCCCCCGCAGGTTACAGCATCGATGATGCAAAGCTAGCTATAGACTTAAAAGTACAGTCTGTGAATGGAGAATCCCTCGTCACAATGTATAAACCTGCATTTACAGCACCTTCTGATTATATTAAGTATGTGAATGGACAGGATAAATTAGCAGGACTACTTACCGGGTTTGGCTATATGTTCATGAGCTTCGCCTTGTTTGTATTATCTATTATTTACGCAGTGCTGTATCGAAAATTCACTTCTTTTAAGTACGGAATTATACTCACCATCATTTTCTTTATTACTTATATAATAATGAACCTCAACATGCTTGATGGTATTCGCGCTTCGATGGGCGAAAACGCTAGTGATCAAATGGTCGTTATTACCGCCATTTTTACTGTCTTGTTTACAATTCCAATGGCAGGGTCGGTTTATATCGCACTCGTGGCTGGGGACGGCCTTTGGAAAGCGCAAGGACGCGATCTGTGGCCTCGGTTCGGTCAGCCGGGATACGGTGATCATGTATGGCGCAGCATGGGCTTATCCTACATTTTTGCCATTATTTTATTCGCATTACAAGCTGTAATCTTCATTGCATTAAAATTTTCAATCGGAACTTGGGGAACCAGTGATGCAACGCAGTCTCCCTATAACATGGGCATATTATGGCTGATGCCCGTACTCGCTTGGGCTGCCGCCATTTCAGAGGAAGCTGTATTTCGATTTTTCGGTATTGGATTGTTCCGCAGATGGTTCAAAAACACATTCGCCGCAGCAATATTGCCAACACTTTTCTGGGCACTTGGACATGTCACCTATCCCTTTTATCCGTCCACGACCAGGCTAATTGAGCTGATGATTATAGGTCTTATATTCAGCTTTATATTCGTAAGATACGGTTTCATTACATCGATGTTTACACATGCCATTTTTAACAGTGTCTCAGTAAGCATCTCGTTAATAACAATTGGAACAGCTCCTAACATTATTTCTGCCGTAGTATTTACACTGCTTCCGATTCCGATCGCTTATTTCTTGAAATATTTTCACAACAAGCGCAAACGGATCTCCTCTACTTAGGGGGCCAGCACTGCAAGGAGTAATAAAAAAAGGGTCGAACCGTTGATTACAACGGATCTTCCCTAAGCGCGGCAATAATTTGCGAAGCAAGCTTTTCACCTATAGATAGAGGCCGGAAGTCTTCGACTGAGGCCTCTTTTATTTTTTTGATGGAGCCAAAATGCTTAAGGAGAAGCTTGCGTCTCTTTTCACCTATGCCTGATATGGAATCGAGCTTAGACTCCACCATTGATTTGCCGCGCTGCTC
>NZ_JBFUHJ010000467.1:0-4288 GCF_056402455.1 Paenibacillus sp. P4_A7
AGTAAGTAAATTAGATGGCAGTGAATCGGAAGTTGGCTTTCAGACTACTGCGGACAGCTATATCCTAGCCGATGTGAATTTTGAAGCAGGAGACGGGAAAATATTCAAGCTTGTCAGGAATGATGAACAAATGATCAAAGAAGTTCAAGACGATAGGTTCGGAGCATGGGGGTCCGGTAGCAGCAGAGGTGTGGCTGATATATCCGCATCGGACAATAAGACAGCTATGAAAGTTGTAGGGGACAGTAACGGCCCGATGGATTTTTATACTTACACAAGCGATGCAGCACTTACTGTAGACCATACCTATGATGTGTATGCGCGAGTCAAGGTTAATTACAAAACAGCATTATTGGCTGACCTGTTTAACGGCCCATCTTTTCCGAAGCCGGAAGGAAATGCATTTACGGTTGGTTTTGACTACAGTGCAGGCGGCAGTGTTCTAGAGCCAACACTAATCCCAGCGAGTAGTATGGAAAATATGTTTTGGACCGATGTGAAAGTTGGGCAGTTTACAGCAACGACAGACAATATAGCTGAACTAGCGGCATACGTTTATGTGTCGCCTTCCGATAACAAGGTGAATATCGAATCAATTTACGTAGACAAGTTTTACTATGTTGAAGCAGGAGAGCATGTCTCCATYGAGCTAGGTGAAGCCACTCCAAAGGCTTTAGTTAAGGGCACTCAAGGTACTGTTGCAATTCCTGTTACGACTGCCGGCATTAAAGCAGGTGAATCCCTGTCGGTTACTGTGAAAAACAGCGCTGGCAGCGAACAAAACTTTACAATAACAGGAAACACGGTACAAACTAATAAATTGACTGTTTCGATATCCGTTCCGGCTACAGCTGAGAAAGGGGAGTATCGAGTAGAAATTGGTTATGGCAATACGGCGAAGACGACCCATTTTCAAGTTTCGGAGCCTGGAACCAATCTCCCTTTGGGAACGAATGCAGGTGCAATCGACAACAGTCAGAAAGTAACTCTTTCTCCGCAGAAGCTGAAGGAGCTGTTGGAAGCCACAGAGCCGGATGAAAACGGGCTTGTAAACATCGTCCTGGATTATTCCGAAAATGAAGCGATCAAGGACGTTCAAGTGACCTTTACGAATGTAAAGGAATGGCTGTCCAGTGTAGATAAACTCGATTATATAATCATTGCGACCGCTTTTGGAACAATGAAAGTGAATAGAGAATCGATCGATAAGCTTGCAACTAGTGCGACCGATCGAATCACTTTTGTTATCCGGAAAGGAAGTATCATCATCGAATGTCTGGTCAATGGCAAGCTGATCGAGTGGTCGGACGACGAGCATCCACTTATTGTTGAAATGAAGCATGACAGCAAGCCGGTGGAAATCAGCGATTACATCGTTGCCTCTCGTGAGATCGGAGGGATAAAAACACTCCTTCCCCAAAGCGTTTACTCGAACGGTAAAGTTGTGTTTTGGACCGCACAAAGCGGGACATTCGATGTCTCATATAATGAGAAGCATTTTACAGACACGAACGGGCATTGGTCTGATCAAGCAGTAAAGTATATGGCTGCAAGGGACATCATCAAAGGGGTAGGAAATAATACTTTCTTGCCTGATGATACGGTTACTCGAGCGGATTTTGTAACCATGCTTGTCCGGATGTTGGGGCTTAAAGGATCGAACAAGGATGCTTTCAGTGACGTGAACAGCAGCGATTATTATTCGAATGAGGTAGCAATCGCCAAATCTCTAGGGATTATTAAGGGCAGGGGAAACAATACGTTCGGACCCAAAGAACAAATAACCCGCCAGGAAATGTTCACAATAWCAGARCGGGCCTTGCAGAAGATGAACATGTTGGAAGGAAAAGCAGGGGATGCTGAGCTAGGACAGTTTAAGGATGCTAACGAAATATCTAGCTATGCACAAGACGGTATCTCAGCGTTATATGAGAAGGGTCTTGTAAGTGGGTATGAAGGTAAGTTATATCCTAGCAAACATGCTACCAGAGCTGAAGCTGCACAATTTCTCATGAATGTGCTTGCGAAGTTGATCAAATGATTAGTTCAAAGGTTGTTGAACAGCATAGATTGGGTGGTTAGAAGACCCAACGTCCAATAATAATAACCGTCCGTTTGCCATTCATTGGGCAATCGGACGGTTTGTTTAATATATAGAGAAACAGATGAATAAGTACAATCTGAATCCATTTAGATATCAATAAAATGCAAACGGTTTCATGAAACAGTTTGTAACATAAGGTTTTTAACACAAGTTCAGAGTACGCATGAACAATATCTACTGCAAAGACGAACCTTATTGCGCCTTATAAACTTATATTAGCTATTTATCCATATCCAAGTAGTGGTTAAACGGTGTATTCAAAACCGAAATAACAGTTGTATTCAGCATCGCACTATCCATGCTAATGTTGCTTGCTGTATGCGAGCAATATGGAATATGGAATTGAAAGGAGGGACTAAGGAGGCAGGTGGAAAAGTTGAGTTTGAAGGTAAATATTCTGTTTATGGCAATGAAGAAATGAATCTAAACGATTTATACAAATATGGAGGTGTCTCATTTGCTTAAGAAATGGTCTATCTGGCTTTTGGCATTTGCTATTATATTTACAAATATGAGTTTGCTCGCTCCACCGCAAACTTCTTTCGCAGAGAGTAGTGCATTTGAATACGTAGGGCAGGATTCATTATTCCATGCCTTTACTACTCCAGATACAGAGATCGGCGTAAGTGACCCGCTAGCATCAGACGGAAAAGCAGCGAGAAAAATTTTGAAGACGACCAATACGTGGGATTTTCAGCTGCGCATGAACAAAGGTATTTTCACAAATGATTACAATGGAAATACGACAGGTACAACACCGTTAGCATCTTGGAAAGAGTATGAGCTGTACGCAAGAGTGAAAGTGGATTTCAAAGAAGAGAATACTTCAGTCGATGCCTTCAAAATAGGGGTGTATTCGATTACAACGGGCAACTATCGAATTGGTGAGCATGGCTTTCCGCTGTCTTCCTTTCAATCTAATGAATGGAAGGATATAAAAGTAGGTACCTATTTTCCTTCTCTAACTGACTACGAGATGGTTTATCTGGCCACCCCCAATAATGTAGATCACATTATTACGGCCGTTTATGTTGACAAGTTCTATCTTAAAGAGGCGCCAATGGGCGTACCGAAAATCACACTTGGTGCTAAGTCTCCGGATTCCCCTGTATCCAATAGGGGAGGATCTTTAACCATTCCGGCAAAGACAGTTTACATTCCGGATGGAGAGCTATTGGATGTGAAGGTTATGAATAGCATTGGAGAACAGCAGAGCTTTGAAGTAGAACAAAACACAATTCAAAATAACTCTACTGAAATCTCACTTAGTGTTCCTCCATTTACTAAAGGCGGGACTTATACGGTTGAAGCAAGTTATAAAAACTTCGAAAAAGTCAGTTCAACCTTTGAAGTGTCAAAGGATCCTCTCATCATAATGGATCCCATTAACGGAAGTCCCATTTCATATAATGGGGGCACTTTAAATGTAAGTGCAACTACGATGAATATCGAGAGTTTGGAGAGCGTTCAAGCACAAGTTTATGATGCCAAGGGCATCGACGTGACGAGTGCTTTAGGTTTCACATTCACAGGAAATACGGTATCTGAAAATAATGTGGAAATGACTGTACAAGTTCTCCCCCTCACCAAAGCTGGTACATACACCTTACAGTTAGGTTATGGGGATGCTGAGGCTAAGAATACTTTTATTGTAGAAGAGCCTCCTACAATAACGATTGGTCCGATCATTGGAGATCCTGTATCCTCTACAATTGGCGGAGAAATCATCATCCCGGTAACAACGAAGCATATTCAAGATAATGAAAGTCTTAATATCGTTATAAAAAATGAAGCAGGGCTAGAGCAAGATTTCGAAATAACGGGTACTGCAGTTTCTGTAAATAAGACGAATATTAAGTTACAAATTCCGGGCTCAACATTAGAAGGCAACTATACTGTGGAAATTAAATATGGGATTTTACCGTCTAGTACAACTCAATTTGTTGTGACAAGCAAACCTTATCTGAAGGTGAAGGATGTTGCTAATAGTCATGTTCCCTACAAGGGTGGGGAAATAGTAGTCAATGTCTCCTCAACGAATATAGCGAATGAAAGTGTATTTGATGTAATCATCAAAGACGAAGCAGGAAAAGATGTGACAGAGACTTTGTCTTTTGTTGTTACAGGAAATAAAATTATGCATAACCTTGCCACTCTTCGCATTGTTGTTCCGGAAGGCACGCC
>NZ_JBFUHJ010000468.1:0-4287 GCF_056402455.1 Paenibacillus sp. P4_A7
GCATATTTCCTATATGATTCCTATTTACTTTAAGCTGATAAGAGGTGAGAAGCGGCAGCTGCTTCAGGATGCACCTCGCAGTAGTATTGCTCCTAATCGGGACGATTAGTGATTTTAGATATGAAAAACGTCATAGGATTAGCATGCAAAACAAGCTCAAACGTACACGAAGAGATATGGCGCGGATAGAAAGGGAATATCCATTAAGCTAATAATATTTCCGGAATTTCCGGGAAATGAACGGATACATGAGCGGGAAATATAAGTGAATTTTCAGATAATATTTCCCGGGTGTGCGCAAGAAGCTACAGGAAAGAAATCTTTTCGACATCATGGAGATTCAGATTTTGTAGAAAGTGTCGAAAGTATAGAAGTACATATAATAAACCACATAATAATTAATGTGGTAATATCTCTTTGCCAACTTCTCCCTATCAAGATTATAATAATCACAGAGGAAAATAGTCGAGGAGGATTAAACAAATGGCAGATGAAAGGGAGTCAGCGAGACTCGTATCACTTAACGTCGGCGAACCTGTTGCGATCGCTCACGGCTCTAAAGAAGTAATTTCAGGTATTTTCAAAAAAACCTCTCCATTTGCTCATTCAATAAGCATGACCGGAGTGCAAGGGGACGGGCAAGGGGATACTGTGCATCATGGCGGTGTGGATAAAGCTGTTTGCGTTTATTTGGAACGACAGTACGCATATTGGGAAAATCAAATTGGACGTCCATTCGAGTTTGGCGCATTTGGCGAAAACTTTACACTATCCGATTGGACGGAAGATGATATATGCATCGGTGATATTATTGAGGCAGGCGATGTCGTCTTTCAAGTAAGCCAGCCGCGTCAGCCTTGCTTTAAGCTTGGTATACGCCACCAAATACCGGAATTGCCTGAGCTCGTAAGAAATCAGGGGAATACTGGGTTTTATTTTCGAGTTCTACAAGAGGGTACGATGCAGGTAGGCACCACATTTACGATTACCAAAAAACATGCTGCACGCAAGACGATCGCTGAAGCGAATCGCGTTATGTACAATGATAAGGAAGACATAAAAGGAATTGAACAGCTGCTTGCTGTAAAGGAGCTTGCGAAGAGCTGGCAGGATCAGCTGGAGAGTCGACTAAAACGATTGCAGCAGGTGAATCTAGGAGGCTAGTCGGCTTGAATGGCAAATATGATTTCGATACTTTTTTGACCAAATACGAATTTCCAGAACCATATATCGTTGAGCAGCGAGAAAGCGGCATGAATAATACTACACGCATGGTCACCTCAGGCAATATTCGGTTTGTGCTTCGCATCTATAATAACCACAAGGATGCTCAAATCGTGAGGCTTGAACATGAGGTGTTAACAGCATTGTCAAAACAGCAGCTCACATTTGATGTACCCGTTCCAGTAAGGAATACTAGCGGAGATACAATTACTATTGCCAGTGACGGAACGATTTCCTCTTTATTTCATTATATTAAAGGAGATAGGCCCCTAGCTTCATTTCTTTGCCATGTCAAAGCACTGGGTCAAATAGCAGGTCAGCTTACGTTAGCATTGAGTAAGCTTGAACTGAGCAGCCAGCCGATATACACTCCCTATTATTTGATTGCAAGCACGTATTCGTCAATGGATGAAACGGCTTTCATGTCATTGACAGAAAATTCTGCTAAACTTAAGTCTAGACGTGAAAGCGTTATTGAACTACTTCGAGAACGGGAGGAAGTCGCCGCGGCTTGCGAGAGTATTTCCCTTTTGCCGAAACAGTGGATTCATGGTGATCTCGTATTTAATAATACGGTTTTGAGCGGGGAAAGGATTAATGGTGTTCTTGATTTTGAGTTTACAACGATTGATGTTCGTGCAATGGAGCTGGCAGTTACCCTTGTGGATCTAATTAAACCTGATATAACTGATAGTACAGCAAAAGTGTGTACGTTAATTCAAGGGTATTCGGAAACGATAGCTTTAACTAACAATGAGCTTGAAAAGTTGCCTATCTTAATGAAACTGCGATTGCTCGATGTTGTACTCCACTTTGCTATACGTCTTAACGATGGGTTAGATAATGAAGATGTGTTATGCAGCATAATTGATCAATCTCTATATGGATGTCATTGGATAAATGAACAATGGGAGGATGTCAAATATGAGTCTAGCTAGTGAACTTGGTTATGGAGAACAGGAGAAACTACTAATTATAAATGCAGATGATTTCGGATCTTGTCATTCTGTTAATATCGGTATACAGCAGTTGCTCACAGATGGGATTGTGAGCTCAGCTACTTTAATGATGCCTTGCGGTTGGGCAAGAGAAGCAGCGCTATGGAGTGCTCGACATTCACCGTTTGACGTTGGCGTACATTTGACTTTTACAAGTGAATGGGATTTATACCGTTGGGKTCCGGTTAACCGTCATGGCATTACATCTTCACTGGTAACAAATGAAGGTTACTTTCCGAAGGATTGTAAAACTTTCGAGAAACAGGCTGATGAGGTACAAGTAAAAGCTGAAATGATTGCACAAATTGAAATGGCACTTCAAATGGGGATGAAGCCAACGCATGCTGATAATCATATGGGCAGCCTATATGGTTTAGCTACGGGCCGTAATTTCTTGTCTGTCGTATTAGATGTATGTGCGGCTTATGGTCTGCCATTTCGTTTGCCTCGTAATTTGCGGGAGACAAACGATCAAGTTGCACCTCCTGAGCTTGCTGAGCAAGCGAAGCTGCTGGGAGCATTAGCAGATTCCAAAGGTGTCGTTATCCTTGATTATTTGGTTGGTCTTCCTTTTCATTTGCAAGAGGGAGAAACCTTCGACTCATTCAAAACTGACATGCAACATCTATTAAAACGACTGAAACCAGGAGTAACAGAGCTTATCATTCATCCGTCATTTGTGACAGATGAGCTTCATGCTTTTCACGGTCAACCGGAAAAACGTGGAATGGAGTTAGAAATGTTTCGCGATGCAGCTATTCAGCAAACACTCAAAGACGAAGGAATACGCTTGATCCGTTGGCGCGAGCTGCAAAAACTGCAGCGTGACCGCAGCGGCTACACGAAATAACAAAAGGAGCTGTACGCACTTATGCCATTTCATTCCATCAAGCAATTAGCCGAGCAAGTTAAAGCAAACATTGGACGCGTAATAGTAGGTAAAGAAGAAGTTATCGATTTATTGTTAATTGGTCTTATTACGTCAGGACATGTACTGCTGGAGGATGTGCCGGGAACAGGCAAGACGTTGCTTGCAAAATCATTATCGAAGTCGCTGAAACTCCAATTTAAGCGTATTCAATTTACGCCCGATTTGCTTCCATCGGATTTGAGTGGTATTCACTTTTACAATCAGAAGCTGAGTGAATTTGAGTTTCGCGCGGGTCCATTGTTTACAAACCTATTGCTAGCAGATGAGATAAATCGGGCAACACCGCGTACGCAATCTAGCTTGCTAGAATGTATGGAGGAGCGTCAAATTAGTATTGACGGAGAAACGAAATGGCTTGGTCGTCCTTTCATGGTTATAGCTACCCAAAATCCGGTTGAGCACCAAGGAACTTTTCCACTTCCTGAAGCTCAGCTGGATCGTTTCCTATTCAAAATAAAAATGGGCTACCCAACGACTGAGGAAGGCATTCAGCTGTTAAAACGATTCAAGGACAGTGATCCGCTAGAATCTCTTGAGCCKGTTGTGGACATTGAGATCATACAGCAGGCACAGAAAGCATACACGGCTGTAACAGTAAATGATGAGGTGTTGCAATATTTATTGTCTATAGTTGAACAGACGAGGAAACGTGATGAGGTATCGATAGGAGTTAGTCCTCGTGGAAGTCAGGCATTGCTTCGTGCAGCTCAAGTGAATGCGATCTTGCGCGGACGAGATTTTGTAACGCCGGATGATGTGAAGGCGATGGCAAAGCCGGTGCTTTCGCATCGGTTAGCTATTCGCGGCATGCAGCGTACTTCGGCCAATGCAGATGCCATTATTGATGATATTATTCGTCAGACAGCCGTGCCAGCAGAAGCCGGCCTATCGGTTCGATAGGGCGGCGGCGCGATGATTTTATTCTGGTTTATAGTTGCGGCTGTCGGCATTATATTATTACAGAGCCGCTTGTTTCAACGTTATGTGTTGCGTAAAGTAACTTATCAACGGCATTTTCAAACGAAATCTTGCTATCGAGGCGATAAGGTAGAGCTGATTGAGCAATTGACGAATGAGAAATGGCTGCCAGTACCCTGGCTTCGCATAGAATCCTTATTGTCTACTCACTTGCAT
>NZ_JBFUHJ010000469.1:0-4286 GCF_056402455.1 Paenibacillus sp. P4_A7
GTTGTATACCGCATTTACAGATCAGTAAACCAAGCAGCATTCGAGAAATTCGGTGCTTCCATACTGGCAGGAGAAGAAACAAAAGTAAGCTTCACAGCATCCAAAACGCAAAGCTATACCTATTACGTTACGGCAATAGATGTTGTTGGAAAAGAATCTGCTCCGAGTGAGCTCGTTCAATACGGTTCGACTCCAGTAATTCCTGATCTGACTCCTACAGATGGCGGTAATCCGAATGGTAATGAGGAGGGCGGCATGTCCGCACCTTTGGCTCCAACTGGATTACAGGCTGAGAGTAGCGCAGTCAGTGTAAAGCTGAGCTGGGCGTCAAATACTATCTCTGAGCAAGTAACACAGTATCATATTTATTTCAGCCCTAACAGTGACGGTCAATATTCAAAGATTACTTCTACCTCTGAAACGAACTTCGAATATGTCGCGCCACTTGTTTCCGGAACGTTCTATGTTACTTCGGAGAATGCGCAAGGTGAGTCTAACGCATCAGCGCAAGTTACCGTGAGTAATAATTAGCTGTTGTCGTAGACCGCTCCATTCAATAACAAATGCAAAGAGGATGCTCCCCAATAGGGGAGCATCCTCTTTCTTTTATAACGATAATTAGAAAACATTCTGATCGTTTTATTCTTCTATAGTAGACAAATCGCCAGTAGGCAAGTTAAGCTCCCATGCTTTAAGCACTCTGCGCATTATTTTACCGCTGCGTGTTTTTGGAAGTTTGTCCTTGAATTCAATCTCCCTTGGAGCAGCATGTGCGGATAAGCCAACTTTTACAAACTGTGAAATTTCCTGCTTCAGCTCATCGGAAGGTGTATAGCCCTCTCTCAAAGCGATAAATGCTTTAATAATTTCACCGCGCATTGGATCTGGCTTGCCGATTACACCAGCCTCAGCTACTGCAGGATGTTCAACCAGCTTACTTTCCACCTCAAAAGGTCCTACTCGCTCACCGGCTGTATTAATAACATCATCTATACGGCCTTGGAACCAGAAATATCCATCCTCATCCATATAAGCAGAGTCACCAGATACATACCATCCATTCAGGTAAAAATACTCAGCGTATTTCGAAGGGTTGTTCCAAACCTTACGCATCATAGATGGCCACGGAGTACGAACGGCGAGGTTACCCATACGATAAGGAGCTACCTCGTTGCCGCTATCATCAATGATTGCAGCTGTTACACCTGGTAGCGGTTTTCCCATTGATCCTGGCTTAATGTCCATGCTCGGATAGTTACAAATGAGCTGAGCGCCAGTCTCTGTCATCCACCATGTATCGTGAATCCGTTGTCCATATACTTTAAGACCCCATCTTACAACTTCTGGGTTTAGCRGCTCTCCTACGCTAAGTACATGACGCAAACTTGATAGATCAAATTGCTGTGATACATCATCGCCTGCTCCCATTAGCATACGGAACGCTGTGGGCGCGCTGTACCAAACCGTTACCCCATACTTTTGGATAACACCATACCAATCACTAGGACTGAATCTCCCACCACGTATGACGCTTGTAGCGCCATTTAGCCAAGGTGCGAAAATACCGTATGATGTTCCTGTAACCCAACCTGGATCAGCTGTACACCAATAAATATCATCCTCTTTCAAATCGAGAACGATTTGGCCCGTGTATAAATGCTGCACCATCGCATTTTGAACATGATAAACGCCCTTTGGTTTACCAGTAGAACCAGAAGTATAGTGTAAAATAAGACCATCTTCACGATCCAGCCATTCAATTTCAGCTTCATCCGAAGCAAGGTTCATCTCTTCAGTGAAATCAAGAATGCCTTCTTCCTTCGTTACATCTTTGCCAACTACTATAATGTGCTTAAGTAATGGTAGTTCATCGCGCTTAATTCGGTGAAACAAAGCAGGAGTCGTAATGATTGCAGTTGCTTCACTATCTTGCAATCTATCCTTAACTGCTGTTTCCATAAAAGCTTCAAACAAAGGTCCAACAACTGCTCCGACCTTCCAAGCGCCTAATGCGCTAATATAGAGCTCTGGCGTACGTGGCATAAATATAAAAATGCGCTCGCCCTTTGAAATGCCTAGCTTACGCAAGACGTTTGCAAATCGATTGGATTGCTTGCTTAATTGTTCGAATGTATAGGTTTCATCCCGCTCATTGTCACTGTAAAGAAGCGCAGTCTTGTCGCCTTTGCCGTTCTCGACATGACGATCGATTGCCTCGTAAGCCATATTTACTTTCCCAGTTGTGTACCAGCTGAACTGGCTCTCAATTTGTTCCCATTCAAAACTTGCTCTTGCTTCCTCATAGTTAGTTAAATTCGGGCTCGTCGCTGTTGCTGGAATGCGTTCTTGATGCAAGTTGATCATTCTATCACTCTCCCATCAAATCTGACTATCATTTTTACGAGAATACGCTTACAAAATGAATATAAAATCAATGCAAACAACCTGGGCAATGAATGGTACTTCCCATGCATTTCAACCGCCACAATTATTATAGCACAACCTAATTTCTTCGACTACGGTTTTCCTATTATTCAATCCTAGTATAGGACGAACTTATTTAATGATGAATAATTATGTGAATTTTGAGGATAATAATCGAGTATCCATAAAATAGGAGGTCAAAATGAAACATCTCTTACTTACAGTAGCATTGCTGCTCTTCTCTCTATCCGCTAACGCACAAATAACAAAAGCACAATCCAGCGAACCGACAGTTACGATTACTGTAATTAACAGCAACGGAATAAAAATAGGAAAGGCCGTACTAAGCCAGCAGGCAGATACAGTACGTCTACGAATTGAAGCGCAAATGCTGCCTCCGGGAACGCACGGTATACATTTTCATGAAACAGGCCGCTGTGATGCTCCGGATTTCACAACTGCAGGTTCCCATTTTAACCCTACAAGTAAGGAGCATGGCTTTCATAATCCGAAAGGCTTTCACTCAGGAGATTTATTGAATATCGAAGTCGGTAGTGACGGTAAGGTTATGACGGAGCTTGAGAGCAAGACCGTAACCTTAAAGATAGGACAACCTAACTCCTTGCTGCAAAAGAATGGTACTTCGCTCATTATCCATGAAAAGGCCGATGATTATGTAACGGACCCTTCCGGCAATTCAGGTAAGCGGATTGCATGCGGCGTTATTAAGTAACGATGCTGCTAAAATTTCAAGAAAGTAATTTGCATACGGTGGCTGCGGCTTTCCCAGTCGGCTAATGAACTTTGAACACGAAAAGGGCAATTACTTCAACGAATTAACCATAGGAAGCTGTACGCATGTAAACAGTGCTTATAGCTTCCTTATTTGCAATTTTACTTAGTTTATAAGAAGATTAGTTAGCTTACTTAGCTTATTAGACTACTTTGCTTACTTTTCGGCTTACTTAGCCTAATGAGCATTCTTTGCTTACTTTTTAGCTTACTTAGAACTATGCTTATTTTTAACTTACTTAGCTCAATGCGCCTACTTATCTTACTAAGCTTAATTTGTAGCTTACTCAGTAAACTACTTAGCTAAATTAGCCAACGCCCCCCTGTTTACAGGTCACTACTAACTAAGTTAAAGGTGCAGGCGCGCAAATCTCGCTTTCAACTTTTTATAAAGATGAATATAAGAACCTACTCTTCATCTGTCTTATTTGACTGTATATCATACACTCAAATGAGCTTAAAAACGAAGTAATAGAGCTTTGACTGTATTTCATCCAATCAAATCGACCAATCCGTAGTCAAAAAGTGTCTAGCTGCCTATTTGATTGTATCTTTTCCATTCAAACACATAAAAAATGGATTTATCAGATGTTTGAATGGACAATATCCACTCTCTTCGCCCGCTCCATTACTCGTAATGGAACGATGGTGTTTGGATACCTTTCTTGCTTTACCACCCTACACCACTCTATCCTCATAGGGGTTCATTTACTCACACACTGATTTTTGACGATGCTCCCCCTTTTCTTCGACTCCATCTCATCCAAACATATTTTCAAAATTTGTTCCAAGGAAAACAGACTTTCTTGTCGAATAAGATACAACGAGTAATTATCTTTACCGCTAATCGTATAGTCATACCATTAATGGAAGATAAACTTACGATAGGAAGCTGTGTTTAACTTGAACCATATACCATCTTACTTAAGAGATAAGTAGGTAACACCTAACATCAAAGGGGGGTTTGCCTTGGAACATCGAAAACGGTTACAGCGCGAGCTTATCGAGCTGGAAGGCAACCGTGTACTAGTTATGGAAGGACCTGTCCCACCTGCACAGCTGTCTCAACT
>NZ_JBFUHJ010000470.1:0-4248 GCF_056402455.1 Paenibacillus sp. P4_A7
ACTTTATATCCATGCGGTAGCATTGTCTATTGCGTGGACACGTCTGCTGACTTATGCGCACATAAGCCTACTTTACTGGTCACTGAATCTGAGATTAATCTTCCTCAGAATTGGGAATTTAAGAGGGCTCACAAAAATAGTGTAACTCTGGATTATTGCCGTTATTCCGTTAATCAAGGCGAATGGAGCGATGAAGTCTCTGTTTGGAAAATAAGAGAGAAAATGTGGATTGATGCTGGACTGGGCGAATATAATGGTGTTCAGCCGTGGGTGACTGAACAAAACGGTATTAAAGAAACAGAGAGCAGTAACTTAAAGCTGAGATTCGAGATTAAATCCGAATGCACAAGTAAAGCCATTCAAATTGTTATTGAGCAAGCCTACAATTGGACGATTAATGTGAATGGCCAATACGTAAGCACGGATACAGAAGATTACTATTGGGATAAGCAGTTTGGTCTGATTGACATTGCACAATATGTTATACATGGCAGCAATATAATAGAGCTTGAATGTAATTGTCGGTATGGGATTGAAATTGAAGATATTTATGTTGTTGGAGAGTTTGGCGTTCGGCCAGTAGGGAACAAGGAATACGTACTGACAGATGAACCCAAGGAGCTTGTAAATGGAAGCTGGGTGAAGCAAGGTTACCCCTTCTACGCAGGCAATATAGTCTACCGAAGCTTCGTCGAGCTTAATAAGTCATTTAATCGCAGATTTTTCTTGCAATTGAACAATCCAAAAGGGACATTATTCAAGCTGAAAGTGAACCAAAATCAGGCAATCTATATAATTTCCCAACCATGGGAAGCGGATATTACACAATACTGCGTAGAGGGTACGAATCTTGTGGAGATCGAAGTCGTCGGCTCTCTCAGGAATACCTTCGGTCCACTGCACCACAAGGATTTTAATCCTACATGGTGTGGTCCTGAAGCTTTTACAGAGGAGAATATCTGGGTTGACCATTATCAGCTTGAGGATTACGGTCTGATCGATGGAGCCTCTATTCTAGTGAAAACAGAGCAAGTATGCTAGTGAATTGTTATAATGTAGCGCTTAAGGTGGCTCTTCGCGCTACTGGGTCGGTTAATCTACTTGTCTAATGGCATTAATCACCTTGATCAATGAATATAGTCTGTATAAAATTGATTCTGTAACCTTTCATCCAAAAGAATATATGTATCTATTCGGATCATGGAGTGTTCAATTGTTATTGGATTCTGCTTTGAAAAACGATCCCAATCAGTCCTATGACATCTATATCTCTACGAAAGTTCAAGGTCCTCCCTATGGTGGAGCTGCTGGAATATGTAAAGGCATATGATTTGCTAGATAACGAGTCTGAAGCAAGTCTAGTTGTGAATATTACAACACATGATGTCGTTCTGTTACGTCTGATGGATATAAACGCAAAATAAACAAGAGAATAGAGCCCCTCATCCATTGAAGTTGAGGGGCTCTATTACAAACAATACGAGGGGCCTATCCAATCATGAGAGTGATCAAAAGAGCCATACACATCGATTTTCATACAATGCCGAATATTCCGGATTTCGGTGCAAATTTTGACGCTAAGACGTTCGCTCGAACCTTAAAGGATGCGAGAGTAGAATATGTAAACGTATTTGCGAAATGTAATATCGGTTTTGCTTACTATCCAACGGATATTGGTATTATGCATCCGTACCTTAATTTTGATATGTTCGGACAAATCGTAGAGGAATGTCGCAAGGTAGATATCGGGGTGACTGCCTATTTTAATGCTGGTTTGGATCATGAGATGGCGAGAAAGCATCGAGATTGGACTGTGGTCAACAAAGAGGGTCAAGTCATCTATGGAGATCGGACTGAAAACTTTTTCCGCAATATGTGCTTTAACTCCGGCTATCGTGACTATCTGTTAGGTATGGTTCGAGAGATCGCAGAGCGCTATCCCGTCGAAGGCTTCTTTTTCGATTGCATGGCCGTCACGCCATGTTATGGCAATGAGTGCCTTGAAGGTGTGAAGGCGAGTGGCGGAGATCCATTGAACGATGAGGATGTTCGAGCTTTCACGAAGGAAATGCTCATTTCCTTCTCCCGTGAAGTGAAGGAGATTATTGGTCCAGATAAGTTCTTGTACTTAAATGGTTTATTTCCAGCGGATTCCGAGGGTTTACGCACACATATCGAGATTGAATGCTTGCCGAGTGGTTGGAGTTACGATTTCTTCCCAGCACAGGTCGCTTATGCGCGTAATTTGGGGCAGCAAGTATTTTATATGACGGGTCGGTTTAATGTTAACTGGGGGGATTTCGGCGGTTTGAAAAGCAAAGCTTCGCTGCTTAACGATTGCTGGGATGCGCTGAGCAATGGTGTGCCTACATCTATTGGTGATCATATGCATCCACGGGATGGCTTGAATTCAGCGGTTTATAAGGTCATTGGTGAAATCTACGAAGAGTTGGAGCGTTACGAGACGTGGACCGACGATGTTCGAGCAGTTGCCGATATTGGAATACTGACACTAGCTGGCGGTGAACTGGCGGATTGTCACAATGGAGCCGTTCGCATGCTAGGCGAGCTGAAGTATACGTACAACATTATTAATGAGCACCATGATTTGTCTGCGTATAAGGTCATTATATTGCCGGATAATGTGAGAATAACGCAAGTATTAAAACCAAAACTGGAAGCTTATATTGCTGCTGGTGGTGGGGTAATCAGTTCCGGTCATTCTGGCCTTAATCCAGAAGGTACAGCATTTGAACTGGCGGAATGGCAAATGACATATGAAGGGGAGGACCCTTGGAATAGCTCATATTTCCGCATGTTGGAGGACACAGGCGATGCTGTGCCGGATATGCTGTGCGGGATTTATAGCCAAGGGATTCTGCTGCAAGGTATGGAAGGCACACAGGAAATCGCAGAATACTGGCAGCCATATTTCAATCGGACGTGGGATGGCTTTCACGGTACGTTTTATACACCACCGGATCGGTATGCCGGACTGCCAGCAGTAGCGAGGTCAGGAAATATTATTCAGCTTTGCTTCCCCATCTTTGGCGCTTATATTTCTTATGCGGCAAATGTGCATAAGCATATGATAGACTACTGCCTGAAGCAGCTGCTGCCGCAGCCAGTAATGAAGTGTGAGGGTATTCCAAGCACGGCGAGAGTGACGGTAACGGCAAAAGAAAACAAGCAAATGGTGCATGTCAAATTAACACACCCAGAGCCAAGAGGTAAATATAACGTTATAGAAGATGTTCAGACGTTAACCGACGGAGTTGTTCTACTAAAAGCTAATTCGGTAAAAGCGGTTTACAAGGCGCCAGAAAGAGAGCCTTTGGCTTATGAGCAAATGGATGATTATATTCGTATTCCATTGCCCAAGGTGGAAGGGTATGCCCTCGTTGTTATAGAAAGCTAATGAAAAGGGGCGGCACGCCCCATTATATGAATATAAGATCTTTAGCCCGGTTGTGAGAATATCGCAGCCGGGCTTTATAAGTTATTCAGTTGGCATTGACTGAAATATTTCCGATGCTCGAACGTACCTTTAACTCAGACCCGTTAGTACCTATCTCTCCTGTAATCTTTCTGCTGGATTTAGATTCATTCACGATATCCAGATTTGAATCGATACGACCTAGCTCCGTTGATAAATCCAGTTTCATATTTTCAGGAACTTCGTTCAAGAGAATCTCGATGTTTCCTAATTCCGTTGCGACATCAATATCATTGTTCATTTGATTCGCGTTTATTTTTATCGGTCCGACTTCGTTCTTAATTTTGGTTTTTCCAGCTTCAATATCCTGCATTATAATTTGGCCGACACTATTCGTAACCTCAAGCTCATCGGTTGCTATTTTGCTGTAACTAATGGTGCCTACATCGCTTTTAAGCGATATTTCTTTATAATCTTGAGTAGGCAGCTTAAGAATCAAGTTCAGAACGTCAAGGTTTACCTTCTGTTTCCCCTTGATTTCAATATCGAGTGTATCGCTTAATTGTTTAATTTCAATATTGAAATTTTTCTCCAATTCATTCAGATCGGCATTCTTTATTTCCAAATGTATCTCTTGATCAGGCGATTCATCGACATAAATGGAGAATACATCTGTTTTTACATTTATAGTATTGAAATCAGCTTCTAATTGTTTGCCTTCATAGATATCTTTCCAGTTGCTTTTATTGTTCTCTGTTTTCTCAGAGCATCCTACCATAATCAGACTAAGTGAAAGAAGTGTAGTATAGATG
>NZ_JBFUHJ010000471.1:0-4236 GCF_056402455.1 Paenibacillus sp. P4_A7
CGGTAGGTCCCATCGAATTTATATTTCTGAGCATGAGGATAAGCTGATCTCGACCACGCGAGGTTATGGTAAAGCTCAGAAACCGGAGGATTATTTAGAAGGGTTCCATTCCTTCATAAAAGAGAATTTAAACCTTATACCAGCCCTAACGATTATTTGCACACGTCCGAATGATTTGACTCGCGATGAGCTGCGCAAGCTTCGCGTAGCGCTAGATCAACAAGGCTACTCGGAGAAGACGCTACAGGCGGCATGGCGGGATGCGAAGAATGAAGATATCGCGGCGGATATTATCAGCTTYATCCGTCAGCAAGCGCTCGGCGATCCATTAATTAGCCATGAAGAGCGTATATCCAATGCTATGAAAAAGATATATGATATGAAAGTCTGGTCGAAGGTCCAGAAGGATTGGCTGAAGCGAATCGAGAAGCAGCTGCTGCAGGAATCGGTGCTGGATCCTAACCCGGAGAAAGCGTTCGAAGTTGAGCCTTTCAAGAGCAAGGGCGGCTACAAGCAATTGAACAAGATTTTCGATGGCGAAATGGAGACAATTGTAACGACAATCAATACAGCGCTATATACACCACGAAAGAGGGATCTTGCATAAATGGGTAATCAGGATATTGTACAGAAGCTTTGGAATTTGTGTAACGTACTGCGTGATGATGGCATCACGTATCATCAATATGTGACGGAACTGACGTATGTACTGTTCCTCAAAATGATGAAGGAAACCGACAACGAAGGTATTCTGCCGGAGCAGTACCGTTGGGATTCGCTGACGGAGCGTCATGGTATGGCGCTTCAACAGCATTACCGCCAGTTGTTGCTTGATCTCGGTAACCAAGGCAATGAGACTATCAAGCAGATCTATATGAATGCAACATCCAACATCAACGAGCCGAAGAACTTGGAGAAAATTATTACTTCCATCGATCAGCTCGATTGGTATAGTGCAAAGGAAGAAGGTCTTGGCGACCTGTACGAGGGACTACTAGAGAAGAACGCCAGCGAGACGAAGTCTGGAGCAGGACAATACTTTACTCCTCGTCCGCTTATTGATGTAATCACTAAGTTAGCTGATCCGCAGCCGGGTGAACATTGTAATGACCCTGCTGCAGGTACATTTGGCTTTATGATCGCGGCAGATCGTCATGTGCGCAGCAACACGGACGATTATTTCGACCTAGGTGAGAAGGAAGCCGAGTTCCAGAAGCATCAAGCATTTACCGGCGTTGAACTGGTTAAAGATACGCATCGTCTCGCGATGATGAACGCAATGCTTCATGACATTCATAGCGAAATTATACTTGGCGATACACTATCTGACGATGGCACCAACCTGAAGAACTTCGACGTTATCCTAACGAATCCGCCGTTCGGCACAAAACAGGGCGGCGAACGTCCGACTCGTGACGACCTGACGTTTGCAACAACGAACAAACAGCTGAACTTCCTTCAGCATATTTATCGTGCGTTGAAAGCTAATGGCAAAGCACGTGCCGCAGTTGTCCTTCCGGACAACGTACTGTTCGAGAGCGGTGTAGGCACGAAAATCCGTGCTGACCTGATGGATAAATGCAATCTGCATACGATTTTGCGTCTGCCTACCGGCATTTTCTATGCGCAAGGTGTTAAGACGAACGTCTTATTCTTCACACGCGAGAAGACGGATAAAGATAGCACGAAAGACGTATGGGTATACGATCTGCGCACGAATATGCCTAACTTCGGTAAGCGCACTCCGCTGACTGTGGCTCATTTTGACTCGTTTGTGGCTGCTTATACGGCGGAAGATCGCACGAAGGTGGAAGATGAGCGTTGGAACGTGTTCAACCGCGAGGACATTCGTAAGAAGGATGACAGCCTTGATATAGGCTTGATTGCCGACGTGTCTCTGTCAGCTTACGACAACCTGTCTGATCCAATCGTCTCGGCGGAAGAAGCGATGTTGAAATTGGAAGAAGCACTCGCGCTGCTTGGCGAAGTTGTAGCTGAGTTGAAGGCAATTGAGCCAAAGCCGGTAAGCTATGAGGAAAACGAACAAGCTTTGGCTAAGTTCGCAGAAGGATCCGGGGTGTACGGCAATGAGTAAGAGGGTTGCTATGTCGCAGGAAGAGATGTTGAAAGAGGCTTTGGTGCCGGTAGAGGAGCAGCCTTATGAGGTGCCGGGGAATTGGGTTTGGGTAAAGCTTGGAGGTGTTGTTGATTTTAGAGGTGGAGGTACACCTTCAAAAGATAATGATTTATATTGGAACGGTGATATCCCTTGGGCATCTGTTAAAGATATTAAGGGCTTATTTCTTGAACATACTCAGGATACAATTACTGAAGATGGGCTTCAGGACAGTTCAGCATCTATTGCCGAACCAGGTGAATTACTATTGATCACAAGAATGTCACCTGGTAAAAGTTCAATTAGTAAAATTAGAAATGCTATTAATCAAGATTTAAAGATTGTAWAGCCTAAATTAGATTTACCATCATATTTTTTGTGGATGTATTTCAATACAAACACTAAAATTATTGAACATATGTCTACTGGCTCGACGGTAAAAGGAATACAAATAAATAAGTTGAAAGAGATGGCATTCCCTCTCCCACCACTAAACGAACAAAAACGAATTGCTGACAAAGTCGAACGTCTTTTGTATAAACTAGAGCAGGCTAAAGAGTTAGTTGTCCAAACTATGGAGAATATTGATTTGAATAGGAAATCAGTAATTGTTAACGCATATCTTGGTAAATTAACTGAGGAATGGAGAAGAACTAATCAAATAAATGAAAGCGCGTTTGATTTAGTTATGGAAATCCAAAAAAGAAGAAAGGATGACTATTTATCGAACGTAGAGTTAATAAAAGCAACAAGTTCACCAACAAAAAATAAATCAGAACCAGATTTCATTCCTTACATTAGTCATGAAGACAGCAGCCTTCCTAAGAATTGGTGTATAACTAGGATTTTAGATTTAACAGAATGTTTAGATAGATTTCGAAAACCAGTTAGTAAAGCAGAGCGAGAGAATCGTCCAGGGAATATTCCATACTATGGGGCTAACGGACAAGTCGATACTATTAATGATTACATTTTTAATGATGATATTGTATTGGTTGTAGAAGATGAAACTTTTACAGGTCGAGAAAAGCCATTCAGTTATATTGTTAGAGGAAAATCATGGGTTAATAATCATGCTCATGTTCTTAGACCTCTTGGAGGCATAGATGTTGAGTACCTTAATATATGTTTGAGTTACTATAATTTTATTCCATTAACTTCGGGTTCAACGGGTCGTAGAAAATTAACTCAAGCTGCCTTAAATCAGGCTCCCTTAAGACTAGCTCCTCTTAGTGAACAAAAGATCATTGTAAGTAAAGTGAGAAAAGTTCATGAAGTATTAGACAAAATAAAACAGAATTGCATAATTACGTTAGAACGTATCGAGTGTATTAAAAAGTCTATTCTAAACAAAGCTTTAAAAGGTGAACTTGGAACATATGATCATGGTGAAGTAAAAGCGATCGATTTATTAATAGAAATGAAATAGGATTAAATTATAGAGGACGATAGACATTTTGTGAATGCCCTCATACTGATGTTGCAAGTAAAGCTCACAATTTCTCTGATAGTCGCCGACTTTGACAACCAAGTACGGGAAGTAGCCGTTCACCCGTGAATAGGCGAGCTGATCGCGGACGTTCTCCCATGATTTATCGGTGATTTCCACTCTGGTCTATAATTAAAGGAGCAGGTTATGACCTGCTCCTTAATAAATTGATTATAAAAATTTACGACTGACCTTCTTCCCATCATACATAAACAACAACGCCTTATCCTCCACAACTGTCTCCAAGTAAACTGTCTTTCCCCACAACTGATAAACATAAGGCAGCGTCCGCTCTACATATTTCAAATCCAGCTCAACACCTTCGAACTGATGTTTCAAGTAAAGCTCACCATTGCGTAAATAATCGCCATCCTGAACAACAAGGTAAGGGAACCCGCCATTTACACGAGCGTAAGCGAGCTGGTCACGAATATTCTCCCACGATTTATCGGTAATTTTCCATTCGGGACCTTTCTTCTCGAAAACATATAAGTCCAGGTCCTTCACCAGATCTTTGGTCAAGTAATTGCGGATAAAAGAAATATCTGCATCGTTCTCACGGACCTCAAACATCTTTTCTCTTCCGCGTCCGGGCACTCTTCCGAGCCGCTCTCGTTCTTCCGGAGTCGGG
>NZ_JBFUHJ010000472.1:0-4228 GCF_056402455.1 Paenibacillus sp. P4_A7
CTGTATGCATCGGTATACAAGGATACTGTCTTTGGCAATCCAAGGGCATCCGCTGTCTTCGCCGTTCCGATTGCCACCTGTGTTATGTCAGCAGGCGCTTTGATGCTCATGAGATTCAAAGGTACCCCAGCCGGAACAATCCACGAAAATTCCATTTCCGACAAACCCATATTTCCCTGACCGGATAACTGGAATTTGACCCATGTCACCTTCCTGGTAGGGAAATGTACAGAATAACCGCTCCCGTCATTCGGGATTCCTGAAACCGTCTCAGTGCTTCCGTCGCTGAAGGTAAGTGTTCCGCCTTTCGTCCAGTCGCCTGTGTTTGCCCGATCATAGAAGGTAATACTGTTGATCGTTTGATTCGTCGGCCAATTCACCTGGATCCATCGACCCTGATCTGCACTGGCCCCAGTCCATTCGCCAACACCCGGTTCCCCCTTTTTGATACCATCGATCACTTTTCTGGGATGATAATTGTCATTGTGATATGATGAAGCGGTAGCATTAGCTGTAGCGGTCGACACTGATAACTTATTAACAAATACTCTAATGCTTGTTGTCAGAGGCACGTTATTGAGATTTGTTACTATAGTTGGCAAAATTACAGTTCCATTTACATTGAAGGTCTGTGGAGTCGCTACATTGGGATCATAGTTTGAAGCATCTACATTCCATGTCACGTTGGCATCTACCCTGATTGCATCATCGGTAACCAAGGATACTGTCTTTGGTAATCCAAGGGCGTCCGCTGTCTTCGCCGCTCCGAATGCCACATCTATTGCGTCAGCAGGCGCAGTGATGCTGTTTAAATTAATATTCTGAGCTAAAATGTCAATGTCCTGCGACGAACGGTTATACATGGAATCGTCGGTGAATACCCTGATTTTATATGGCGTATTCGGCGACAAACCTGTAACCTGATATTTCTTGTATACCTGGTATGGTTTCTCCATCGGCATCGAAAGGCTGTTAAACGATTTGTCCACTTTCCCAGTGAGCTTGTTGATAAGCTGAATATTATATTCCAGAACGCGCACATTGTCAGTTGCTTGCTTTAATGTAAAACCAACTCCGTTGTTATTGAAGTCCAAGTAATCGACCTTAATAGAACCCTCATCAAGCTGCGGAGCTATGAGTTCTCTTGTATCCTTCCTGCTATAGGTAAAGGCATCTTTGCCTTCGCCAACGATTTTTACAGAAGGTATCCCTACATATTCATCTGTAGCTAAATTATACTGTTTGATGATCATTTTTGAACCGTAAATCTCTATGAAATTTACGATTTTAGGTGTGGTAAGATAATTGATATACGAGCCTTCTATATATCCACCGTACGGACCGCCATCAATATAACTGGAATATGAACTCGCACCGCTTTCGAGAAACGTAGCCGAACCTTGAAAGTGAGAACGTTCGTCGGTCGGGTCGTATTGCGTATGACCTGACATATATACCACCTGCGAGAAGTTATTGTTGGCAAGAAAGTTACCCATAGCATTACTTGCCCCACTGCTCCATCCCGATCCCCAAATGGTTCCGCTTATAGGGAAGTGAGAAGATACAAATATGGGTTTGGTTGGATCGTAATCCTCTTCATTTTTAATTTGGTTGAGGAGATTGGTGGCTTTTCCCACCGTATTGCTGCTGTTAATATTTCCGTCAAAACCCACAAAATTATATCCTTTTACATTCACCCTATAAGCACTGTTATAGAAATGGTTTTCATATGAATTCGTTGTGGGGTTCCACGCGCCCGCCGAACCGATAGGAATAAAATTTTGGGAACCGGCCCCATCATGATTGCCTCTTACCATGTACCACTTCGTATTGTTTAACAAACCATCACTTTTAAGTTTATCTACTATTTTTGTCATACCTTTCATAGCCACATCATTATCTTGGCCGGTAATGTCGCCAGGAATAAAGACTACGTCGGCCTGTGGGAATAAACTCAGTTCTTTTGTGTACAATTTTACTCTAGCATCAATTACTCCGGGATCATCACCGACTTCCGGGTCGCTGTCTAGAAGTACATTTAAACCGGCGGGAGTTAATGTTTTATTGCTTTTTTCATAGATGAATATGGCGTTGCTTAGTTCACGTTTGTAATAATTGATGGTTTCCTGTGTATATAATTTTACATTTTGCGTTGTTGCAACCGTAGCTGCCGTATTCAAAACCTTTTTCAAATAATCAAAATCGGTTTCGCTGAAGCCGTCACCGAGACCGCCTGCTACTATTGTATTTGCTTCTGATATTGTGTCATTAAGTGCGTTCATATCTACTTTATTCACACCGTAACTCTTATAATTAGCTTGAACCATATCACTGCTTAATGCGCCTTTCCAAACATTCAGATCAGCGATATCGAATGAATTACCGCCATTTTTGCCCAATCCGTCGCTGCCTATATTTAATGGGTTCGATGTATCCAAAGATCCGAGCCCCAGCGAAGTTTCAGCCATTTCGTAACCATCAATATACAACGACCCGAGCATTTTATCTCTGTCTACAACAAATGTCACGTGACGCCAAGTCGAAGCATTAAACGTGTCGCGCCCAAATTTTACAGAATTGTCCGGGAATCCTAAATTCATATTGACCGAATTGCCTGATGTATAAATCGCCCAACCTTCGTTAGAGCTCTTAGTAAAATCCTTGTTGGATACTATGACCTGATCATTTTTAGTGTCGCCCTTATACCAGAAGGATGTGGTAAAACTGTCACTACCAAAATTCAAGCTATGCGTCGTACCGACATAATTGCCGTCTCCGCTTTCTACGTGAAGAGCTTTGGTCCCGGGTAATACACCGTCTACATAACTATAATTTCCATTTCCTTTTAAATCCTCTTGATTTGCATCGTCCTTTAAATTATTATCGAATTTCATCGATGCAATAAGGGGGTTGGCATTGTCGATTTCGACTACGTTATTCTCTGCATTTACTGCGGTGTTCGATAACATACCGATTATCATCGTTAATACGAGGGTAAAGGATAAAATTCTTTTCACTACAGAAAACCTCCATATTTTAAGTTTTTTAAGAATCTGTTCAAAAGGCTCGTAAAATGAAGTAAAAAACAAAACGAACCGCTGCAAAAAGACGTATTCCGATCCGGATGCGACGATCACGACGATACCTGTGGATACGCTTTCTTATATATCGCCATTAGTGCCCCGATTAACGTCATTTACTCAGAGACAATTCGTACAATGACGAACAGGCTAAGTTACGACATGATCCTACAAGGTCTATTGCGATAATTAACAGACATCTCAATCCGTAAGCACCACCCAAAAAAAAATTGTCTCATCCCTACAGAAAACAATTGCATATCGAAATCGATCGACACCTCTAACGCTTTGGGGATGTCGATCTTTGGGGATGCAAGCTTTGACCTCAAAATGTAGAGAATCAGAAAATGGAGCAACGACTGCGTATCAGGTAACATATGATTGAAGCCATTGCTGAATCGATGGATTTGTACGGCGCAACTCATTCGTCGGGACAATTATACGGGATTATGTTTTTTGAAGATCGGCCAATAACGCTTGAAGAGATGAAGACGTGCATGAATATGAGTAAAAGCAACATGAGCTATGAGGTTCGATCACTGATGGAGTCCCAATTGGTCTTGAAATTGGAGGAAAAACAGGAGCCATTAACCATGTTCTTCCCGAACTGACAGAGCTCATCCTTGATGAACAGTCTCCGTGCGAAGAACGGCAGGCCGCTCTTCTAGACTTGCATAAACTCCGACATGGGCTCAAGTATAATGAATGGTTAGAGCAATTTATCAACGGTCTGAAGCAAGGCCAATATTTTAAAAGTGAAGAGTAACTGCTAGTTGCGACGCCAACCAGTAGTTACTCTTTAAACTATCGAGACTAGATCTTATTTTACATTGGAACTAATTAATGAATTGCGAATACTGCAGCGCCTGCTAATTGGTCTAAACTTCTTTTCCGCTAACTTTCAGAGCTCATACGATCATCGAAACCATCTGTTCACGGGTAATGTATGAGCTGCCTGTTAGCTACGAGACGAATAGACTCTCACCTCGACCGGACTGCACCAGCTACAATTATTGGCCTAATTACAATCTTTGAATCAACCAATAAAATGCCAGCACAAAAATAAGGCAAGACACTGTAATCATCATTTTACGGTACCACGGGAACCTTTGCAGCCAAATCAAGAGGGGCAGTAATAGGCATAAGTC
>NZ_JBFUHJ010000473.1:0-4200 GCF_056402455.1 Paenibacillus sp. P4_A7
TTATTATAATGGGCAGAATGACTATAGTGCTGCCGCTTTTTCTTCGGCAATGACTTGCCCAAGGGCGGATAATAGTTCAGTACGATATATGCGATGATTATAATTGCTACAATAGCACCGATTAAAAACAGCATGCGATATAACCTCTTCCTTTAGCTGGTGAAGTCGATCCATTTATTCAGAGACCATTATGAACGCTTATTACCGCGCATAATAGCACTTAATAATAATACAACTGCAATAGCTCCAAGTATAGATGGAATAAGTGAAAAACCTGCAATTTCTGGGCCCATATCACCAAGAATAAGTCCGCCTAGCCAAGCACCGACAAACCCGGCAACAATATTTCCGATAATACCTCCCGGAACGTCCCGCTTTACAATGAGACCGCCTAGCCAGCCAATAATACCGCCAATTAGCAACGACCATAATAAACTCATTCGTATCATCCTCTCTTACAGCCCATTAGCTGCCTTATGTTTAAATATATAGGTGACAATGACCAAAAGTATAACAACAACGGATGAATCCATTTCATACTTATTTGAATACCCTTCGTTCTCATATATTATGTCTTATTTAATTATCACTTAGCAAATCTACTCAATGTTACCCATTGGTTATAAATTAATAAGACCCAAGAGAGATCTCCTAAGAGATTATCTTTCGGGTCACATTCCGAACTTTTCGAACTTTTTATGATAGTCGCTTTTTCTGGTAGGTTCCCTTAAATCAGATCCGATTTTTGAAGAAGCTTCTGAACTATGACAGCAACCTCAGCTCTTGTGATATTTGCCTTTAATGCGAGGTAATCGCCGTTTCTACCTAAAATAATACCTGCCTGTACACTATCGGCAACGCTGTTCTTTGCCCATTCCGAAACATTGGCTGCATCCGTGAATGAATTCAGCACATCTCCTGCTGACGCAGTTGGAAGCTTTGCTCTTAGACCGGTGATCTTCATTGCCTTGGCAATGATGTACATGGCTTGCTCCCGTGTAATCTTATCCATCGGACGGAAGGTGCCATCTTCGAAACCGCTGATCAAATCATAGGAATAGGCGGTTTGAATCGCACTATTGTACCAGTCCGTGGAATTCACATCAGAGAAAGATGTTGATACATCCTCCAGCTTCAATCCCAATCCGCGAACGACAATCGCTGTAAACTCTGCACGCGTAATATCTTTATCAGGATTGAACATGCCATTGCTGTTCCCACTGATGACCATTCTTGATCCCATATCATTTACAGCAGCTTTGGCCCAATGGTTGGCTACATCCATGAACTCCAGCGGATGCCAAACAACCGAGTATGTGCCGTTGGTTAAGCTGCTTATCTTAACGTGAATCTTGCCATCGATAGTGACGATCTTAGTCGGCACATGACGGGCAGTTCCATCTGGGTCAACTACTATTCCAGTAGTGATATGATTAGGATTCACGCCGTCTGGGATGGCTATTGTGCGTTCAACATAGTCGCTGAACTGGGTCACTTCAATCGCTTTATCTCCGTACATGACTTTGACTGTAAAGTTGATCGGCGGAACGATAATGGAGAAATCACCTTTCTCCGCTGAATATTCTGCAATCTTCACTGTCTCTGTTGTCGATGCGGCGATTTCAATCCGAAACTTGATGTCTCGAAGGTTCACAGTGTCGCCGAATTGATCCAATACCGCATTCATGTTGAGCAGTGGCACTGGCAGCGTATAACTGGCCTTCTCAGTCTGGAGTATGACAACTGCCTGATTTCCCTCCATAGCTTGAATCAAATGGCCGTTCATCTCACCAATGAAAACATCGGATTTGGTATTGAACGGGATTGTAATAACTGCGCCCTGACCTACCGCCGCGAGTCGATCTTCAAGCTTTTTCTGATCCAATACGATAGTTGTTACCGGTTGACCATTCACCGTGGTTGTTGTTGCCGTCCCTGCTTTCTCTATTTTACCATTGACGAGTATATCTACTCCTGTACCAGAAGGACCCAGATATGGAGGAGTAGACGAGTAAGGTGTTACAGATTCAGAGGCAACGGATGGTAGGCTGTTTCCTGCACTATTGACAGCCTTAATCGTAAATGTATAGGACGTCCCATTCGTTAAACCCGTTATCGTAATAGGGCTAGTTGTTCCAGTGACAGTGATTCCTTCAGGAGAAGCTGTCACCTCATACTCTGTGATCGGACTTCCGCCATCATCTGTCGGTGCAGTAAAGGTAATCGTCGCTTGACCGTCCCCTGCTTTCACTGCTATATCTGTCGGTGCTGCTGGAACTTTTCTTGGTGTCCCGTTCTCTTCTATAGAGGCCGCACTCTCGCCACCCGGATTTGTAGCTTTGACAACAAAATAATAGGCCGTCCCGTTGGTTAATCCTGTTGCATCATAGCTAAAAATAGAACCGCTAGTTGTTCCAATAGCATCTTCATAGGTGTTAGAATCCGTACTTTGAAACACAGAATAATTAGCAGCGCCATAGACTTTGCCCCATGTAATAACGACATGGCCATCTCCAACCGTTATCGAATCGATTGTTGGTGCATCCAGTATCGGCCACGGCAATGTCACAGGCCCGCTTGTCACTTGAGTTAATCCCGCTGCAGCAAAGGCGAGCTGAGCTCCGCTTACACTTGCTTCATTGTCTGCACCTAAGTCAGTAAAGGTCACTGTGCCAGAGCTGGCCGTAACTTCCGTCGTTCCCTTGAGCGTCCACGCACCTGCATCCTTCTTCGAAACCGTGATTACAGTTGAGTTGTCGCCTGTACTCATGTTTCCATAAGCATCGCGAAGTGTGATAACCACTTGCTGGGCGAACACGCCGCCATTGCTTGCAGGAGCTGTTATATCAGTTGTTACTGCCATCGCTGCCGTACTGCCTACCACTGGCGTGAGTCCAAGTGTATTCGTTGCCGGTGTAGCTACGCCAGCTATGCTGAAGCCTATAGTCTGCAGCGAAGCTTGATTCAGCTGCAGGTCCGCTGTTGCAATGCCGTTCGTGAAGGTTACGCTAATCGTATTCGGCGATGCTGTTAGAGCAACTCCATTAAAGCTGCCATAAGAGCCATTCGGCGCTTGCGTATAGCCCGAGATTGTTACGTTGCGGGCTCCATTAAATGTAGTGTCGGTATGCCCGAGCGAATTTTTGACCGTCAGCGTCACTGTATCTGCTGCGCCAGCGATAGGGCTCGCGGTTGCCGCCGCTGCAGTTGCTGTCCGTGCAGGTGCAGGAGCTGGCAATGTCACAGTCCCGCTTGTCACTCGAGTTAATCCCACTGCATCGAAGGCGAGCTGAGCTCCGCTTACACTTGCTTCATTGTCTGCACCTAAGTCAGTAAAGGTCACTGTGCCAGAGCTGACCGTAACTTCCATCGTTCCCTTGAGCGTCCACTCACCAGCATCCTTCTTCGAAGCCGTGATTACAGTTGAGTTGTCGCCTGTACTCATGTTTCCATAAGCATCGCTAAGTGTGATAACCACTTGCTGGGCGAATTCGCCGCCATTGTTTGCGGGTGCTATTATATCAGTTGTTACTGCCATCGCTGCCGTACTGCCTGCCACTGGCGTGATGCCAAGTGTATTCGTTGCTGGTGTAGCTACTCCAGCTATGCTGAAACCTATAGACTGCAGTGAAGCGTGATTCAACCGCAGGTCCGCTGTTGCTACGCCATTCGTGAAGGTTACGCTAATCGTATTCGGCGATGCTATTAGAGCAGCTCCATTAAAGCTGCCATAAGAGCCATTCGGCGCTTGCGTATAGCCCGAGATTGTTACGTTGTGGGCTCCATTAAATGTGGTGTCGGTGTGCCCGAGCTCATTTTTGACCGTTAGCGTCACTGTATCAGCCGCGCCAGCGATAGGACTCGCTGTTGCCGCCGATGCAGTTGCTGTCTGTGCGGGTGCAGGAGCTGGCAATGTCACAGTCGCGCTTGTCACTTGCGTTAATCCCGCTGCATCGAAGGCGAGCTGAGCTCCGTTTACACTAGCTTCGTTATCTGCTCCCAGGTTCGTAAAGGTCACGATTCCGGAGCTTGCCTTAGCTGTCGTCGTTCCCTTGAGCGTCCACGTACCTGCATCCTTCTTCGAAGCCGTGATGACAGTCGAGCTGTCGCCTATGCTCGTATTTCCATAAGCATCGCGAAGTGTGATAGCCGCTTGCTGGGCGAACACGCCGCCATTGCTTGCAGGAGCTGTTATATCAG
>NZ_JBFUHJ010000474.1:0-4170 GCF_056402455.1 Paenibacillus sp. P4_A7
GTGCAAAGGTACTACTCTGGTGTACAATAGTTGTTAGGTTTTTAACACTGGAGGGCATTATTTATGAAATGGAACGAACTAACGATTACAACTACGGAAGAAGCGCAAGAGATGATATCGAACTTTTTGCATGAAATGGGAGCTGGGGGCGTATCCATTGAAGAATCGGGTACGATGAACAAAGACCGCGATACATCATTTGGGCAATGGTACGAAATTCCTTTTAACGATATACCGGAAGGAATAGCTGTTATTAAAGGATATTTTACAGATGATACGGATAATGATGCAATGATTGCAGCTTTGAAGCCGCGAGTTGAACAGCTTCGTGAATTTGATATTGATCCAGGTGATGTTGTCTATTCAGCCGTTGTTGTTGATGATGAGGATTGGGCAGATGCATGGAAGCAATATTTTAAGCCGCTTCGCATTACCGATACGTTGACGATTAAACCGACTTGGGAACAATATGAGCCTTCTCCGAATGAAAAGATAATTGAGCTTGATCCAGGTATGGCCTTCGGAACGGGCGCACATCCTACAACATCTCTTTGCTTGCAAACATTAGAATATGTCGTTCGCGGCGGGGAAGAAATGATTGATGTAGGTACCGGATCTGGTATACTGGCAATTGGTGCATGTCTTCTAGGAGTTAAGAGTGTCCTTGCACTTGACTTAGATCCGGTAGCTGTTTCCAGCGCAAAAGAAAATACTACACTTAATCAGCTGTCAGATAGAATCGAAGTGAAGCTAAGTGATTTGCTCGGTGTTCTAAAAGAGGGAGAGACGGATAATGACGCTGCTGATGGTCATGCTCTACGTGTAACGCTTCCTGTTGATCTCGTTGTTGCCAATATTTTGGCGGAAGTCATCTTGATGTTTGTTGATGATGTGTATGCAGCATTGAAGCCGAATGGCATTTATATCGCTTCAGGAGTGTACAAAAATAAAGAGGATATTGTGGAAGCGGGATTAATGGAGTCTGGCTTTGAAATTGTTGAAAAACGTCGCGACGAGGATTGGATTGCATTCGTTGCTAGAAAGCCGCAGGTGAGTGAATGAGTAATTTTTTATGGTATCCGGTAGAGGATTTGCCGTTTATATTTTTGGTGCTTGTTATCGCTTTTACCGTGCATGAGTTTGCGCACGCATTCAGCGCGTATAAGTTCGGAGATGATACCGCTTATAATGCTGGCAGAGTAACACTAAATCCTCGTGTGCACTTAGATGTCTTCGGCACGATTCTTCTTCTTATAGCGGGATTTGGATGGGCGAAGCCGGTGCCAGTAATGGCAAGTAAATTTAAGAGACCTAGGTTAATGGGGATTATTGTATCTGCAGTAGGACCTTTAAGTAATTTGTTGGTTGCCTTCGTAGGGATGATCGTCTTATATGTGCTGAACGAAACGGGTGCTCTCTATGCTGGTTCTGTAGGAGTCTACTCCGCTTTAGTACATTTTTTCTATTATCTAATAAMGATTAATTTACTACTATTTGTATTTAACTTGATTCCATTGCCGCCATTGGACGGTTATAGAATTATTGCCGATCTATTGCCGCTTAAGATTCGTTACAAATTGGATCAAAATGTGCAGTGGGGTATGTTTATTTTCTTATTGTTGGTTTTCATTCCGCCATTACGGGCTGTAACGTTAGATCCCATTTTAGCACTATCATATAAAACGATGTTTTCCATGATAGAGCTGTGTGAATCGGTGTTTTCACCTCTTGATTGGGAACGGTTTTTAATAGATTTTTCGTCGTAAAACATGCTATTATGAAGGATGGAATTTGTTTAAGGGTGGTTGAACATACACAATGCAACGATATTTTGTAGCTGCTGAGCAGTTTGGCAAGTCCGATGTCCGTTTAGTTGGTGAAGATGCCCATCACGCGCATCGGGTTATGCGAATGAAACCTGGTGATAAGATTATTGTAAGTGACGGTCAGTCGCGTACAGTATTAGCTATAGTTAGAGAAGTTCTTCCCACACAAATAACAGCAGAGATTGTTGAAGTGATGAGCGCGGACAGCGAACCTAGCTGGTCGATTACCATTGCGCAAAGCTTGCCGAAAGGCGATAAGATGGAACTGGTTATCCAGAAGGGGACTGAAATCGGCGCATATTCATTTGCGCCGTTTGAGTCCGAACGGATGATTGTTCAGTATGACAGTAAGAAGGAAGCAAAGCGTATTGATCGTTGGAGCAAAATCGCGAAGGAAGCAGCGGAGCAATCGCATCGCAATCGTATTCCAAGTATTGAGCCGTTGCGCAGCTGGCGTGAGCTTATTAAGGCGATAGATTGTTACGATTTGGCGCTTTTTTGTTACGAGCGCGAGGGTGATGCAGCACATGGCAAAGGAATACGTGTGGCTGTGCAACAGTGGATGGCCAGTAGTGACGCATCGACAGCTGCAAGCAATCCGAGCATTTTGTTAATTGTCGGCTCAGAAGGCGGATTTACAGAACGTGAGGCTGCTGAAGCCGAAGCGGCTGGCGCCGTATTAGTCGGTTTAGGCAAAAGAATTTTAAGAACGGAAACGGCAGGTATCGTAGGACTAACCTGCTTACTATATGAATCCGGAGAAATGGGAGGAGAGTGACCACTATGCCAACGGTCGCATTTTATACATTAGGCTGCAAAGTAAACTTCTATGATACAGAAGCGATATGGCAGTTATTCAAAAACGAAGGTTATGAGCAGGTTGATTTTGAAACGACTGCGGATGTTTATTTAATAAATACGTGTACGGTTACAAATACGGGAGACAAGAAGAGCCGTCAAATTATTCGACGCGCTGTTCGTCGTAATCCAGATGCTGTAATTGCTGTAACTGGCTGTTATGCTCAAACCTCACCTGCAGAAATTATGGCAATAGAAGGTGTTGATCTTGTGATCGGGACACAGGATCGTGAGAAAATAATGACTTTCGTCAATCAAATTCAAGATGACCGCCAGCCGGTTAACGCAGTTCGCAACATTATGAAGACGCGCGACTTTGAAGAGCTTAACGTACCCGATTTTTCTGAGCGGACTCGTGCTTTCTTGAAAATTCAAGAGGGCTGCAACAATTTCTGCACCTTCTGTATTATTCCTTGGTCACGCGGGCTATCACGAAGCCGCGAGGCACAAAGCGTTTTGGAGCAAGCTAGGCAACTTGTTGCCTCAGGCTACAAGGAAATTGTACTTACAGGAATTCATACAGGCGGATATGGCGATGATATGGAAAACTATAATCTTACCAGCTTGTTGTGGGATTTGGACAAAATAGATGGCCTTGAAAGAATTCGAATTAGTTCTATCGAAGCTAGTCAAATTGATGATGCTATGATTGAAGTGTTGAACCGTTCCAGTAAAATGTGCCGCCACCTTCATATCCCGCTGCAAGCAGGAGAGAATTCAGTATTGAAGCGGATGCGTCGTAAATATACAACAGAAGAATTTGCTGCCAAAATCAAAAGACTGCACGAAGCAATGCCAGGTGTTGCGATCACTACCGATGTAATCGTTGGTTTCCCAGGTGAAACGGAAGAAATGTTCGAGAGCGGATTCCGCTTTATGGAAGAGCTAAAATTTGCGGAAATGCATGTATTCCCTTATTCGAAACGGACAGGAACGCCGGYAGCTCGGATGGACGAGCAAGTGGAAGAAGAAGTGAAAAATGAACGCGTCCACAAATTGATTGATCTGTCGGAGAAGATGCAGCTTCAATATGCAAAGCAATATGTCGGTGAAGTGCTTGATGTTATTCCTGAACGTGATTATAAGGGCGCACCAGGAACAGGATTGGTCATGGGGTACACAGACAATTACATTCAGGTAGTATTCGATGGCACGGTTGATCTGGTAGGTAAACTATGTCGCGTTAAAATTACCGAAGCAGGGGTTAATGAATGTCGCGGTACGCTTGTCCGTGTGCTGGATGAGTATAGCCCGCAAGCTTTAGGTGAGAATACACATACGTTTGTGTTGGAGCGTCCGGAAGCGATCAGAGCCTGACAACCAAAGTTTGACGAACGCGAGGATTCCTTTATYTATCGATTCCTTTAACGGAAAAGATAGAGGAATCCTTTGCTGCATATACTATGCATGAAACGTTGCAAGGGGGAAACGGACATGAAAGAAATTTCTGCAGGCGGTGTTGTGTACCGTCGGACCGAGCAAGGGG
>NZ_JBFUHJ010000475.1:0-4165 GCF_056402455.1 Paenibacillus sp. P4_A7
ATAGTGCGCCCTTACCTGATTAAAAAGCTTCTCTTGCTCATCGGTTTGTTTAACATTTGTCATTCCATTAAGCATGCCGCGTGCCTTCTTCCAGAGAGAACCTGCTTGCGCCTCCTGCAGCTTAAGCTGCTTCTTCACATCGCTGTCGTGCAACGTTTTCTTACGCTCTTCAAGGATATCAGCTGGTCTTATATAGCGCTCTTCGTACAACCCATAGGCAAGCTGTATATTTGTAACGCTATTTATTAATGCATCAGCCGATGAATTCGCGATTGGCCTCGACAATGAAGCCGATACAATGGATTGAAAACTCTCAACTTCCCTATTAAGTGAAAAGCTGGCTGCACCTTGAGCATCGATCTCCTTTCTGTACGCACTGAACCAGCTCTCCGCTAACAAAAGCTCACTTGCAGATTGTTTGATCTGCTCGATATCTAACTCTGTGTTAGAAGGCATATCATGCAATTCCGAACCGGGGATTTCACTTTTTGCAATTGTATCGTAGCTTGAATCATCTGATGCTTCATTCGCTTTCTGAACTAGGAGCTGCATTTCATCATTCAGTGCCTTTGCTGCTTCTATTTCTAACAAAGCGTCCCCTTGCAGCTTAATATGCTGCTTCAGCATCTCCGCACTTTGTCGCAGAAGCTCCAATGCTCCAGTCCTCGCCTTTGCCTCATACGCTGCTATTTCATTTGTATATTTGGGTAATTCATCACCTGTTATCGACTTGTCATACACAACCTGCGATAAATAGGAATCGTACTCATTAGCAATGCTAACGGCCGTATTGCCCCCTGAACCAAGTGCAGCTTGCATCGGAATCCGCGCACTAATGTCACTCTTGTTTACAACATCAGCTGCCTCCTGTTGCAACTGAAGAGCCTTAGCTAAATGCGCTTCACGCCGCTCATACAATTTACGCATACTCTCGAGCAGATCCATCGTTACCGATGCTTCTTTCATCGCTCCCGCCATTGGTACAAACCTCGCCGCCAGTTCCAGTGTAAAATCAACCGGTGCTTTATATTTCATCTCCTCCAACACTTGCCTCGCAAAGATATCATGATTACCAAGCACTGCAGCAGTATCCAGCGTTGCAGCCTCCAGCTTAGAACGGGCTAGCTTAACATTACTCTTTGATGCAATCATTGTCCCTTCCACATTACTTGCAACGGTCTCATTAAAGATAATTTGACCTGCCGTCCCCCCGCGTCCGAATAAGCCATATTTCTCATATAAGGTCGAATCATATGCCGACAGCACCGAACGAACGCCGGATCGAACCGAATCCTCCGTCACTTTATGGAGTGCAGCAATTCGCGCATAATCAATTAACAACGAGAAAAAAAGCAAAAGCGATGACAATACGATTACAGCAAATATCGTTACCGCGCCATCATCTCGCAACACCAGTCTTATTACGCGTTGCGTTCGAGCTGCTTTATGTACTTTATTCGCTATCAAATCTCCCTGCCCCCTATAGTATTGGAACATTCATTGCTTTAAAGGAGACTTATCATCTTTAAAAGGAGACAATACCTTACCCGCCTGCGACTTTGAGTATTTACCTCCGCTCCCGTCACCCTTAAGCTTCTTTGTAAAATACCTTACAAGATCCACGCTGCGAATAAACTCTACCGAATCCACGATGGTAGCAGTGGCCACAGTCTTGGGCTCTCGGTTCAGCCAATTCTCTCCCGCTAGTGACAGTGATAGAGGCTGCTTTAGCTTCACTTCAAGCTTCCTTTTCAGCAAGCCATGTGAATAACTTATTCGCCCCTGGTAGGCAACACCGGCCTGTCCTAGCCAATTAACCGACTTCTCTATTTTTCGATAGGGCAAATCGGAATTACTGTCCGCCCCCTCCTGTTTTTCCACAGGAAGATTCACTACAGCGTCAACTGTTTCACCACCCATTCCAAATAGGCTAGTAAGCATTTCATCATCACTTAATCTCCAATATAGACTGTCATACTTCGGCTCAGAGAGCATCCCGCTTCTAACATCTCGAAAGCTATTATCCCAACTAAAGGCAGCACGTTCGGCTGTAGAAGCGGCTGCATAATATAGAACAACCTTTTGATACATGTACATGCCAAACAATATAAAGAGGAGGATCAACGAAAGTAGTATTGGGAACACCATCGTTGATTCTAATGTAAAGCTGCCATTCTCCTTCTTTAGCCCTTGCAGCATACTTTTAAAGCGCCACAGTCTCACCGTTTTTACCACCCGCCCTGTTCTGTGTCTAGCTAAATATTTTATCCGCTTCGTCATCCGCTTTACCCATTAAACGTTCAATCAACGCAATTACCCAGTCTTTAAACAACAGTGCGATAATAATGACAACAGCAATAATTAAAATAATTTCAAGCGTCCCAAGACCGTCCTCCTCTTTCCAAAATGACTGAATGGCTTGTCCTAGCTTTCTCATCRTTCCATCTCCCTTTCCTATTTAGGTTAAGACATTAATAAAACTGCAGGCGCAGCCACTAAAATCATTAATACTAATAAAATACCTACGAGCGGAAACACCAATTTAGATGAAGCCTCTTCACCTCGCGCTCTAGCTATAGCCTTCCTTTTCTCCCAGAGAGTGTAGGAAAGCTCCCGAAGAGCCAGAACAAAATGCTCGCCTCCACGGCGGTAATTGAGAAGAAGAACCGTGGTGAAAATAGAAACCTCCTGCACTGCACATCGACGGTTAAAACGCTCTATTGCATAACTGAACGGTTGTCCATTGCGAATCATCGCAACCGTATCACTCCATTCCTTATACAAGGGATGTGAATCCGTATCTTTCCTTTCCAAGCAGCGTGTTAATGCATGGTTCACGGTTTCCCCTGCACCAACTAACAGCATCAGCTTGCTAAGCATATCCGGCAATTCCGTGATCATTTGCCACTTACGCTGCTCCACCCTTCGTCTTGCGTCTATTACTTGACGAATAGAAAGCACAATACCGAATACGAGACCCATCATGAGAAGCAATGGTTCTTTAGCTAGTAGGCTGAGCCATGCACAACCCATTAGCGCCGCATAACCATTTCCTATGGATGCCGCTATATCTGCTTTGGTTCGCTCAATCGTCCAATCGCTGCCGTTCAAAATAATCAGCTTCATGTGATAGCTGCTAAGCTGGAGCTGAAGCGTTTCGAATAGCCGAAGCCGCTCTAAAATGAGAGCAAATGGATCATGCAAAATAAGTTTCTTTAGAGGCTGCACAGGTACTGGCAACTTAGGTTTGCCAACGCTTTGCAACGTTAGCTTCCATACGAGCTTTAATACTCTCCCACMAATTAGGTACAACCACATACTAGTAAGCAGCACAACTACTGCTGCTGCCATCCGAATCTCCCCTTTCTACATCCGAATGCTCATCATTTTGTTCATCATCCAGAAACATAGGAGCAGAAGAGCAAGAGCTGCAGTCAGTAAAATGTAGCCCGCCCCCCCATACAAGGGTGCCATATAATCGGGAGCGGCAAATCCCAAAAAAGCTAAAAACACAAAAGGAACTGCCATCATAATCCGTGCCTCAAACTTTTTCTGTGCGATCATAACTGAAATCTCCTGCTCAATTTCTAGCTTTTCGCCAATGATGGTTGAGGTGCGCTTCATCACCTCCAGCAGATCTCCTCCTGAACGCTTGCACGCAGACAGTGCATCAACGAATTGTGTTATCTCGTCGATCTGAGCACGCTGAGCAAATCCTCGCAGCGCTTGCTCAAGCGGCTCTGCATTATCCAATCGGAAGCTGATCACTTGAAATTCCAGCAGTATTTCAGTTCGCGAGTCAGGATATAGCAGCTTCAAATCATCTAGGGTGGATAGAAATGCATTTTCGATAGAGCGGCCAGCAGCTAACGATGATGTTAAAGAGAAAAGCGCTTCTTTAAATTGCAGTTTCAGCCTTTCCTTGCGACGAAGAAGCAGCGTTCTCTGCCTGAAACGAGGGGCCAGCAAACCTGCTAGCGCTAAGGCAGAAGACACAAGAATCGAATGATAGAACAAGTAAACTCCTGCGAAAATGACGCATGCCGCAATAATTGCAATCACCAAAAACTGACGTCGATTCAACTGAAATTTACTATAATCCGTCAATGAGCTGCCTCTTCGACGTTTGACTGCTGCCGTTTCACTCTCCCAGCCGCACCAGGTC
>NZ_JBFUHJ010000476.1:0-4164 GCF_056402455.1 Paenibacillus sp. P4_A7
ATGCAAAAGCACTCTTACGTCCTCGCCAGGATGAAGCACTTCCTTCTCAAGCGAACGATAAGTAATCAGCTTCGTTTCACCAACCATAAGTTCTATCATCCACTCGCTGCCACGGAAATGCAATTGCTTTACCCTGGCCTTCATTGTGGCCGATGCTAGCTTAATTTCACCCGGCTTGCCAATTTCAATATATTCCGGACGAATTAACGCTTTTGTTCCTGTACGATTCGCAGCATCCTCAAAGCCCTTGAGCACCTTAACATCATCTACAATTGTTGATTCACCAATGAAGCTTGCCACGAAAGGCGTTTCCGGATTTTTATAAATATCCCACGGGCTGCCCTTTTGCTCCAGCTTACCCTTGCTAATAATCATAATCTCATCAGCCACTTCTATTGCTTCTTCTTGGTCATGTGTAACGAAAATGGACGTAATACCAACACGTTCGATCATTTCCTTCAGCCAAGTGCGCAGCTCTGTACGGATTTTGGCATCGATTGCAGCGAACGGCTCATCGAGCAGCAGCAGCTGCGGCTCTGGCGCCAGCGCCCTAGCGAAGGCTACACGCTGACGTTGTCCGCCCGACAATTGATGGGCATACCGGTGCTCGAAGCCTTTTAGACCCGTAAGCTCAACCAAATACATGACGCGCTCACGAATTTTTTCCTTTGATTGCTTCTTTACATTAAGGCCAAAAGCAATATTGTCATACACGGTCATATGCTTGAATAAAGCATAGTTTTGAAATACGAAGCCGATTCCGCGCTCTTGAGGTGGCAAATCATTGACCCTTTGGCCATGGAAAATAATATCGCCGGAGGAGGGTGTCTCAAGCCCTGCAAGCATACGTAGAATCGACGTTTTACCGCCGCCGCTCGGTCCGAGTAATCCAATTAAATGTCCTTTTTCGATTTCGAAGCTGACATCCTTTACCGCATGGAAATCGCCAAAGCTTTTGCTTAAATTACGTACTTCAATATGCATGGCTTAATGCACTTCCTTTCTTTTCTTTGCCCATTCCATGAGCAGCAGCAGTGCTACCGAAAAAACCGCTAAAACCAAAGCGACACCATTAGCCGCGACAACGTTGAAATTTTCAACGTCTTGATAAACTAACGTCGTTGCGGTCTGTGTCTTATTCATAATATTGCCGGAAACAACAAGCACTGCGCCAAATTCCCCTAGCGAACGCGCTACTGTCAGTACCACGCCATAAATAACGCCCCAGCGAATCGATGGCCATGTTACCTTCCAGAATGTATACCATGAGTAGGCACCAAGTGTAGATGCCGCCTCCTCCTGCTGTGCTCCGATCTCTTGAAGTACTGGCATTACTTCACGAACCATGAGTGGGAATGTCACAAACAGCGTCGCGAGAATCATCCCTGGCAGTGCATATACAATTTTGATCCCAGCATCCTCAAACAATGTTCCGAGTACCGTACTTGGTCCCAAAATAAGAACAATCATCAATCCACCAATTACCGGCGATACCGCAAACGGCAAATCTACTAAACTATTAAGCAGCCTCTTCACCCGCCGCCCAATCCATTCTGCTCGTACGAGATACAAAGCCAGCATAATACCAAACACCGTATTTAAAGCCGTCACGACAACAACAATAATAGCTGTCATCATAAGCGCATGCAGCGACTCCTGGCGAGTGATTCCAGCGACAAAGCCACTCCAGCCGTCTGCCCAAGTTCCAGTGAAAATTTTTACAAGCGGCGTTATGAGTAATATCCCAAACACCATATAGGTTAGCGTTATCCACAGTCTTCTTATCATAGTCCCGTCCTCCTCGACTGAATGAGGTTAACGGTCCACAAAATAAGAAAGGAAAGCGACAGCAGCAGTACCGATACTGCGGCTGCTCCCTGCGGATTACTGCTTTCAATTTCTCCGAAAATATATACTGATGCAATTAATGTTTTTCCTGGTATGTTGCCTGCAACAAGCACGACAGCTCCAAACTCGGCCAAAGCCCTAGAGAATGCCAGCATAGCGCCGCTTGAGATACCTGGAAGTATAGTAGGGAGGATGACGCTAAAAAATGTCTTAGTACGCGAAGCGCCTAACATATAGGCGGCTTCTTCCTCTGATTTGTCCATTTCCTCAAGCAATGGCTGAATGGCACGAATAACGAAAGGAAACGTAACGAACAGCATTGCCACAATGATAGCTGGCTCATGAAAAACAATTTGAAAGCCCAATTTCTCTGCTAAACCGCCTACAAGACTATTCGGTCCAAGCAATAATAGAATCATTAGACCACCTACTGCTGTAGGCAACGCAAAAGGCAAATCAACTAAACTGTTGAGCAATCGTCGACCAGGAAAGCGATAACGAATAAGAACCCAGCCAATCATCGTTCCAAGCAGCATATTAATCAGCGTCGCGATAACAGCTAGCTTCACCGTAAGCAGCACGGATTTTATAGCAAGCGGATCGGAGACACTTTCCCAGAAGGTTAGCCAACCTAGCGAGAAGGACTGGGTATATATTCCGACAATAGGCAGAACAATTAATACAATAAAATAAAGCATGATGGTGCTGCGAAAACCGAAGCTCCATCCTTTTCCACGAAACATGGCATTCAATGTGACATAACCTCCAGACCATCGGCTCGTGCCGTAGGTGTAGCAAAACATTAATAAACACAATTCCTATTAAAATACTAGGTATTGATAATGTAGCACCCAAACTGGGATTACGTCAATTAAAAATTTACAATTTCTGATCCTATCTATAACTTAATATTATGCACACCTTCGACGATATACCCCTAATAATAAGAAAGAGGAGCTAGGCATWATGCCTWGCTCCTCTTTCTTATTATTCACCCTCGATATAGTAGAGACTTTCGCCTTCTGTGATGATAGCCTGTCCCTGCGTCAAATCGGTCATCCATGCGATAAAAGATTCTGTATCACTCGCTTCCGGCAAGCAACGAACGATGACGCGATCGGTAAAATCCGTCCCGCCAACTCGCGTTCCCCTGCCATGAAGCTCATTTTCCAGCTTACCGTACCATGTATAGTCAACATCCACGAGCACTTCTCGATGCAGCACTTTAACGATCTCTTCGGCTGCCTCAATGCCAGCAACAGCTCCGTCCGTATAAGCGCGCACAAGTCCGCCGGCGCCTAACATAATTCCGCCAAAATACCGTGTTACGACAACAGCGACATTTTTCAGGCCCTTATGCTTGATGACCTCGAGAATCGGTTTACCAGCCGTTCCGCTTGGTTCTCCATCGTCAGAGGCCTTCTGGAACTGATCCCGTTCTCCGATAAGGTAAGCCGAGCAATTATGTGTGGCCTGTCGATGAAGAAGCTTGATCTCGTTGATGAAAGCAATTGCTTCTTCCTCCGTCTCTACAGGTTTGGCATAACCAATAAATCGAGACTTCTTTATGACGATCTCCGCATGATCCTGCTGTCTGACCGTTGAATACTTATCCAGCATAGGCTGTGACTCCCGTATACCGATCTTGCCGGTTTATTACAGCCTTGCTTCCAGCTCGGCTTTTTCTTTCTCGAAGCCTGGCTTGCCAAGCAATGCGAACATGTTCTTCTTATATGCTTCAACACCTGGTTGGTCGAATGGATTAACGCCGAGCAGGTAGCCGCTGATTCCGCATGCTTTCTCAAAGAAATACACAAGGTAACCAAAAGTATACGGCGTCATATCCGTAATGTTAACTATCAGATTCGGCACTTGACCGTCTGTATGTGCAAGAAGCGTTCCTTCGAATGCTTTCTTGTTCACGAAGTCCATCGTTTTTCCAGACAGGAAGTTCAGTCCATCAAGGTCATCAGCGTCATGCTCAATTGTGATATGCTCAGCGACTTCATTAACTTGAATGACTGTCTCGAAAATATTACGGTTACCCTCTTGGATAAATTGACCCATCGAGTGCAAATCTGTCGAGAAATCAACAGCCGCAGGGAAGATACCTTTGTAGTCCTTGCCTTCGCTTTCACCGAAGAGCTGCTTCCACCATTCCGATACGAAATGCAATGATGGCTCGTAGTTAACGAGAATTTCCGTTGCTTTACCTTTACGGTAAAGAGCGTTGCGTGCARCCGCATATTGGTAAGCTTCGTTTTCCGCTACATTCGGGTTGCTGTATTCTTTGGAAGCATCAGCAGCCCCTTGCAT
>NZ_JBFUHJ010000477.1:0-4153 GCF_056402455.1 Paenibacillus sp. P4_A7
TGCCACTCGAAGCTCAACCTTAGCAAAATCATCGATTGCTATTTCTTCTTTGCTATCTTGTTCCACAGGCTTGGATTCATTAGTTGTGTTACTCTCTTTACTCGCAACCTCTGCCAGCTGTGGCTGTACGCCTCCACCCATTTCGCCTGCGATATAAGCAACTTCGTCTACGGTTTCCAGTCGAGGGAACAATGGCGATCCTTTGCTCACTTTCGTACCTTCTGCTAATTGGCCAAACTGCTTCATGCTCTCCCAAGCTGTCAGCTCACCTTGCTCAAGACCAAGCTGCTTCCACATTTCACGAGGCGCATGCGTCAAGAACGGCTGCAAAGCAATTGAAATGATGCGGAGTGACTCTGCCAAGTGGTACATAACAGATGCAAGCTCACCACGTTTTGATTCATCCTTAGCAAGTGTCCAAGGCTGGGTTTCATCAATGTATTTATTTGTACGGCTAACGAGCTGCCATAATGAAGCAAGAGCTACAGAGAACTCCATCCGCTCCATTGCTGCTTCTACTTGGTTAATGGTTTCTCCCGCAAGCGTCTGCAAAGATTCATCGAATGCAGTAACCGATCCCGCAAATGCTGGAATAACGCCGTCAAAATATTTATCAATCATCGCAACTGTACGATTAAGCAAATTGCCAAGATCATTCGCTAAGTCAAAGTTAATGCGCTCAACGAAATTTTCAGGAGTAAAGGTTCCATCAGCACCGAAAGGTACTTCTCTAAGCAAATAATAACGAAGTGCATCTAGACCGTAACGATCGATCAGCATAACCGGATCAACGACATTACCCTTGGATTTTGACATTTTACCGTCTTTCATCAACAGCCAACCGTGCGCGAACACCTTCTTCGGTAGTGGCAAGTCAAGCGCCATCAACATAATTGGCCAATAGATCGTATGGAAACGTACAATCTCTTTCCCAACCAAATGCACATCAGCCGGCCAGAAATTACGGTATTTCTCATCCGATCCTTCCTTGCCATATCCAAGCGCTGTAATATAATTTGACAAGGCATCAATCCAAACATAAATTACATGCTTTGGATCGCCCGGCACTTTAATTCCCCAGTCGAAGGTCGTACGCGATACAGCAAGATCCTCTAGTCCTGGCTTAATGAAATTGTTGATCATTTCATTTTTGCGTGATTCCGGTTGAATGAACCCTGGATTGTCCTCGTAATGCTTTAACAGACGATCTGCATATTTACTCATGCGGAAGAAATAGCTTTCTTCCTTAACAAGCTCAACCGGACGACCGCAGTCTGGACAATTTCCGTTTTCCAGTTGGCGCTCCAAGAAAAATGATTCACAAGGCGTACAATACCAGCCTTCATATTCACCTTTATAAATGTCATCTTGCTTCAATAGCTGATCAAAAATCCGTTCAACAGTCAGCTTGTGCCGCTCTTCCGTTGTACGAATGAAATCATCATTTGAAATTTCAAGCTTCGACCACAGTTCTTTAATTCCTACAACAATATCGTCAACGAATTGCTGTGGTGTTTGATCCTTTTCCTTTGCCTTGCGTTCGATTTTTTGTCCATGCTCATCCGTACCAGTTAAATACCATACGTCGTAACCGCGAAGTCTTTTATAGCGGGCCATCGCATCACCGGCAACAGTCGTATAAGCATGTCCGATATGCAGCTTGTCGCTTGGATAATAGATCGGTGTTGTAATATAATACGCATCTTTTTTTGTCATCCCAATAGACCTCCTAATGTTTGTTGAAACAATTCACTTTTTAATAACATAAATCATCACCTGTTTAACTCAAGCGTTACAGTTACATTCACTCTCTACAGCAAAAAAATTCGTTACCCAGAGATATATAAGCTCATTTATAAGTAAAAACCTATAAATTCTTATATACAAAAAAACGCAAAAAACTCCCGTCCATCATGGGACGAGAGCTTAAACTCACGCGGTACCACCCAAATTTCAATCATGACTATCGGAAAGGTAGTGACCGTCCGAGCCATGAAAGCTTCGTGCGCCGCCCTAATTGGCGGCAGCCGCCTTTAACGCAGCGCTGCGTCGCTCCCTTACTCAGCCGTATACACGTTGAGCTTGAAAGCGAATCCTCCCGGACCATTTTCCAATCGTATCCCTTGCCGGATTTCAGCATCTTTCCCGGTTCTCTGCTAAGAGCATTCCATTGTACTTATCCATTCCTCGGATATATGGATGTATCTATGACAAAATATACCCAAATAACGCCCTTGCTGTCAAGCAATAAGCGGTTATCACTCTTTACTCGGCGGAACTGGATCAAAGCCACCTGGATTAAACGGATGGCAACGAGCAATTCGCTTCGCTGCAAGCCAAGATCCCTTTGCTGCGCCGTGTATCTCAATTGCTTCTAGCGCGTACATCGAGCATGTCGGATAGAAACGACAAGAAGGCGGTTTAAGCGGTGAGATCACTTTTCTGTAAAAGTGAATCGGTGACTGCAGAACCCGCCTCATCATACGGTTTTCACCCATTATAACTCACTTGGGGTCGGCTCATCCTGCACACATTCCTTGCAGTAGCCGAACACCTCGAATTTATGTTTAACAACTCGGAACTCCTCCGGAACAACGGTCTGCTCCATCGGACAAAATGTTATCGGATAAGTACGACCGCATTGCAAGCAAATCATATGATGGTGATGATCATTCTCTTTGCAGTGCAGTTTGAACTTGCCGCCATCCTCGAAGATGACCTGTTCAAGTACGCCTAGCTCTTCCATGACTCGCAAATTACGATAAACCGTATCGAAGCTTAAGCCCGTATAGGATCTGCCCATATACTCATAAACTTCTTTTGGAGCTAAATATCCCATCGTTTCTGAAAATAGCTTTGCTAGCGTTTTCCGTTGATCCGTAATTCTTAGTCCTTGACTAGCCAACCGTTGTATAATGTCGTCCATTGTATGCAATTGCCTAACCCCCGAGCCTAAAAGTTTCTATCTCCATAATGACGAAAAAAAAAGCTCTCGTCAATGAGAGCTTGCTAGCCATTCAATCTCATATTAATAACAAAGCTAGCCGCCATTGCCACGAACATGAAGATGCTGAGCAATCCAAGCAGCTTCCGCCACCGATTTAAACGCGAAATTTGCTCTGCATTATTCAATTGACCCTTCGCTATTGAATAAGAACGATGCATAAACATGAAGATAATAATCGAAACAACAAATCCTATATTGAAAAGAAACCACATAAGCGTCCAGAACAAGCTAATTCCCCCGGTCGAATTCGACTACTAATATACTACACATACCATTTGTTTAATATAAACATGAAAGAGACAAAACTAACTACCGCAGCACCAAAACAAAACCACCCTGCACGAAACCGTTGCTGAAACATCCGCAAAATACCAAAGCTAAGCAGGCCAAAAATAACTAATATAAAAATGGCACCTAGTATGAATAACGAAGCAGACACGCTGCTTACATCGACTAACGACACCTGATACACTCCCTTTTTTTGCAATATGTACACGTCAATAGACATTATAAAGGATTACAGACGCATTAGCCAGTTGCAAGAACGGTCAATTTCGTGACAAAGAAGAGTACATATCTTGAGATACGTACCCATTTTAACCTATGAAACGCTGTTACCACTTTATAATGGCTTCATGGTAAGAGCGAAGGGGCGGCCTTTTCTTCAACTTTACCTTAAGTACGTCATCTTTAATAAGGGTTTGACAGACTCTCGGCTTAACCAGCTGAGGCAGTTTGATCGTTTCTACTTTTCCATCAGGCAATCCTTCAAGGCGCAGTCGATCCTCACGAACAAATAATTTTAATTGTTCCCGCTCATAATCATTCGGTAAATCTATTTTCACATGAACAAAATGACGTGTCTCCGAAAAGCTCGCAGAACCTGAACCGATCATTGCACCTGCTGCTTCTGGCAACGCTTTGGTCATCATTTTGCGAACATATTGTTCCACCCAATTCGGCTCTCGCAGCAACTCAAACCCTTTTGGTAGCTGCTGCCTTTCCATCCACCGTTCGAGATCATCCCATTTTGATGCCACAAGTAAACACCCGCCTTCCAGCACTCCTGCCAGTATATGCGCCTGCCTTCGTATGGGCTACTTCTACCTGTGGGAACCTCTAGGCGAATGCCGCATAGTATGTAGC
>NZ_JBFUHJ010000478.1:0-4108 GCF_056402455.1 Paenibacillus sp. P4_A7
TCCAGGATCTGTCGTAATGCGAACTTCTCCTGTTTCTGGATCCGTTTTATTCAAGGCCATTTCTAATAATGGAACCAACGTATCTCCATCCTTAGAACCATAGCCAAACTCCAGCCCTACATATTTTTTCCCATCGCGTTCAGCCGTCATTTTGGCAGCTAACTCGAGCAACTCATCCCATGTCATGCTTTTTTCTGGATCCGGATATGCAACACCGAATAGGTCAAATATTTCTTTGTTGTAGTATAGTGATATCCCGCCTTGCCCATCAGGGAATCCCATAAGTCTGCCCTCCGGATCTTGAGCGCGAAGATAAGCGACAAGTGATGGATCCAGCTTTGATTCGTCAAAATTATTTGCTGCCATCAACTCGTCCAATGGTTCTGGAAGATCGAGACTGTTTAACGGTGCAAAGCCATGATTTCCGATAATAATATCTGGTTCAGCCCCAGTAGCGAATAGTTCCTGCAAGCGTTCATACGTAGCTGCAGCATCCATMCATTTAATAACGATGTTTTCCAGCTTTTCATCAAGCGGACCAAACCGATTATTAAACTGCTCCTCACCCCACGGATAAGCTACAGAGATCGTTACAGGCTCAGCCGGCGGCTCAGGCTTGGCTGTCTCTGCTGCAGCCGTATCTTTCGGCGCTGCGGTCTCTTGGGGTTTATTACTTGGCTTATTACTACCTCCATTTGAGCATGCACCGGTGATGAGGGTTAACAGTACAATGATACTGATGAGTACAACTTTGTTTCGTAAAATGTAGTTCATTCAAAATCCCCCTTTTTCAAATAAATGCGACTTTCAAATCTTTCGAGCAGCTTCCATTCAGACTAGCTTAACGCCATGTATGGAACCGTTATCACATTTTGTAAGCGTAGTCATTTTCCTTTAATCTTTTTCATTCACCTCACACCTCGTTTACTCCTCTTAGGAGCAACGTTTAATTCCTCCTTTGTTTCTTTAAGAAGTAGAATAGCGGATGTTATGAAGTGGATAATCATTTTCTAAATTGATCATAACAGAGATCCTGTGAAGATACGGTGAGATCTGTGTGAATTTGCTGTGAAGAACAGTACAAAAGCAGACAATAAGAAACGTAAAGACAGCAAATGTTGTCATCCCTTGTCAGTAATCCCCTGAAAGGATAAAACACCGACTTTGTATAAAATATACAAGGTCGGTGTTCATTTTTGAGATAACTTGTCTATAACCTTGCCTTCGTTTGACTCAAAATCATCATGAAAGCCAATTGAATTCCCGTCATGACGTAAGCGGAAACGATCACTCCTACGATCACCGCCTCTATACTCCACAATCGGTGCAGCAGAAGGCTGAGTAACCCCGAACTAACATACATAACAAGTATGGTAGCGCTGGTTAGAGATAATGAGCTTTTGAAATACACTCTACTTTGTCCAAGCACTTGATCCCAAGACAACCGATCGACAACCATCGTAAACTCCAAATATATAAATACGATACGAAGTGCAATAAAGACGAGTAAGGAAAGAAAGAGCCCTGCCGACCCAAGAAATGCCGTTAATCCAAGTGTGACACCTATTTTTAATAAATAAACCATCATATTATATAGGAGGAAGTGAATAAAGAAGGCTTTTCCATTGCGAAAGAACTGTGCCAAATTTGGTTTATTATCCGATGCTATTGTATGTAATCCTGTGATATAACCACCTTGAACAAAACAAAGAACGAGCAACAAAATAAAAATAACTACAGTGGAGACTGCAGACCCCTCTTGACCAAATATTCTTAAAAAATCCATCGTATTGGCGAATAAAGGGATATTGGATAAATGACTTAATGATGGTAAGCCCATATCGAGCAACCATTTCAATGACCACTTCTGTTCTCCGCTAAACCCACCGAGCTTCCACCCTGCCCACAAAGCAAAGATATCTAGAACAATTGGGTATAAAATGATTGTCCAGTTTCTATTCAACTGGGCATACGCATTACGGAAGAGCATGACCTTACCTCCTTAGCTTGCCGGTTCATCCAAGACTTGGCGATCCGCTTTATAGACGATCGGTAACCGAATTGTGAATGTTGAGCCTTCCCCAAGCTCACTCTCCACGCTCATCACTCCACCATGTGCCTCTACGAGAACTCGTGCGATGCTCAGACCAACACCAAGACCGCCACTTTCTCTTGAACGAGACTTATCCACGCGAAAAAAACGATTAAAAATCAAAGATAAATCTTCAGTCGAAATACCCATGCCTTTGTCTGAGCAGTAGATCACGGTTTCTTGTTCCTCTGGCACCAGACCAATTTCGATACGCCCCCCGCGAGGGGTATACTTGATCGCATTTGAAATAACATTGGATAGCACTTGAATCACCCGATCCGGATCAATTTCGGCATAACATGGAACATACACCTGATGAATGGTAAAAGTAATGTTTTTATCTTGAGCAAGGAAAAAAAAGTTCTCATGAACACCCTTCAGCAGCATCATCATATCGACACGCATTAAGTTTAAAGTAAAGCGTGCTCCTTCAGCCTCAGATAACCTTTCCACGTCTTTCACCAGACGTGACAACCGCTCTATTTCCGAGAAAATTTTATTCATATTACTTTCTGTTAAGGGATAAATGCCATCTGACATCGCTTCCAGACGCGAGAGAACAGACGTAAGCGGTGTGCGAAGCTCATGAGTCAAATCCTGCATAAGTTGTTTGCGCCATTTCTCCTGTTGTCTGAATTCCATTAATACATAATTGATGGTCTGAACCAATTCAACCTGTTCTAAAGTACCGACTAACGGGAGCTTTGCTTCTAGATCGCCACTCATGATCGTATTGGCCTTTTTCCAGCTTGTCCGAAGTGGTTTGGACAACTTTACCGCAAGAAGGAAACTAAATAATAATGAAATCAATAACACACAGAAAAAGACGTTTCTTGCGTATTGCATCGCATGTTTATTCAAAATCGTAAAGTATGGAAAAAAATTATCTTTACTCAGATCGTAATAAATAGATAGTTTGCCAATAAGCTCACCATCAATAATCATAGGAAACTCGACAACGTAAGGTTTAACCAATAGATCTTGATCAATCAGTGAGTCCAGCCATACCTCTTTACCTGAAGCACTGGTATACCGCACCCAGCTTGAATATTGCTCAGACAAACTGTAAGCCCAGGAAATCTGTTGTTCGGTCAGCGGTTCTTTCGTTATTTTGTCATGGAAGGAGTAAGCTAATTTAAGACTTTGATCATTTAAATACTCGGTTTTATATTTGACGAGAAGATGTCCCCATAGCACGGTAAATAGAATATACATCGAAGTAATCAATATGGCGGAAAACATTCCAATGACAATAAAATAGACTGGTAGAGTTTTCTTGAACACAATAGGAAGCCTTATCATTCGTCATCTGGCTGAAAGTTGAATTTATATCCAGCCCCAACCTTTGTACTAATGTAAGTGGGTGCTTTAGGATCCTCCTCCACTTTTCTACGAATGTTTTTGATATGTGCATCCATAGTGCGATCGTCACCAATAAATCGGTATCCTTGAACCTCAAAGGATAGATCATGTCGACTAAATAATTTTCCTGGGTTTTTGGTAAGAATGTTAATGATTTTAAACTCTGTTAGTGTTAAATTTACAGATCGGCCGTTAACAATGATTTCTTTGGATTCAAAATAAACAATAAATTGGCCGCGATTGAATTTTTGGACTGCTTTTCCCGGTGAAATCAATTGCATTCTCCGCTGCAGAGCATATATACGAGCAATTACTTCTTTCATACGAAAAGGTTTTGTAATATAATCGTCCGCTCCTAAATTCAATCCATTAATCGTATCATTTTCATTTGATTTCGAAGTCAACATAATGAGAGGCACATTCGAAAACTGTCTAATGCTTCTGCATACTTCTTCACCTGAAATTCCTGGGAGCATCAAGTCCAGCACAACCATATCAAAACGAGTCGTTCTTACCTTCTCCAGAGCATCCTTCCCATTTATGGAAACGGTTACTTTCCAGCCTTCATTTGCAAAGTAGGATTGCAGCACGTCTCGGATAGATGTTTCATCTTCCACGATTAGTATCTCCATGTTTTTGTTTCTTTCCCCTTTT
>NZ_JBFUHJ010000479.1:0-4103 GCF_056402455.1 Paenibacillus sp. P4_A7
CAAAAATGTACAGCAATACAGCAGACTTCACTACCGCTGTGGTTCCAGCTTTATTATTTTCACAGTTATTGTAGGGGTTATTATATACTCACTTCCTTTCTTTACTTGGGATACCATTTGGGAACGTATTTATATTCGGATTTTATTGTTACCGCTTGTTCTGGGTATTTCATATGAAGTGCTCCGCTGGACTAATGCGTTGCGCGATACTCCGGTCCTAAGCTATCTTGGCTACCCGGGGCTATGGCTTCAATTGCTTACAACAAAGGAACCACATGATGATCAAGTAGCTGTATCAATTGCGTCCTTTAACCGGATGCATGAACTAGATCAACAAATGTCTAAATCTTGACGAAAAAAGGAAAGGCGGAAACATTAATGAACAAAATGCCGCGCAGATGGAACGGCGTCACAATCGCGATCATGGCATTGACTTGTATTGGTCTTGTATATGTATTTATCTTAGACCCGATTGGTTTTCTAATTCCAATCCTTGTGCTGGGAGGGATTTTTCTCTTATACAAGTATCCGCCTTCCTTTCTTCGTGGTGCACGCTCGAATACAAGCCGAACGCAGGTTAAGCAAAGCCGTTCAACGGCTTCCAAAATCAATACAAAAAAACCGCGTTCGAAGACATCACCATTCCGCGTTATCGAAGGCGGCAAGGACGATGACGATCTTCCGAAATACCATTAATTCTTTCGTTTAATTGAGAACAACAAATAAAAGGTCTGCRGGCGATATCGCCCGCAGACCTTTTATTTGTTGTTCGATTCAAAATATATTAATCACTTTCCATATCCGCTCGCACTGCTCGAAGCTCGTCCAATCTTTGACCGTCACGCTTGAAGTACTCAACAAGCGTCTCAATACAAGTAATGGAATCCCAACTCAAGTGATGCTCGATTCCTTCAACATCGCGATAAATGTTATCATCTTGAACACCAATTGTAGTTAAAAAAGTTTCTAACAATTGGTGAMGATCAACAAGTCTTTTCCCCATTTTCTTGCCTTTATTTGTAAGGACAAGTCCGCGGTACTTTTCATAAATCAAATAGTTATCTTTATCCAGCTTCTGAATCATCTTCGTGACAGATGAAGGATGTACCTCAAGTCCTTCCGCTATATCCGAGACACGCGCATATCCTTTTTCATCAATGAGCTTATAAATTCTTTCCAAGTAGTCTTCCATGCTCGGAGTCGGCATTGAAGAACCCCCTAACCTTACTCTTCTTCACCCAGTTACCTCGGCGTTACTCTATGTATCATACACTTTTCATAACGGTCACTGCAACCAATTGTAAATAGATGAAGTTTTCACGCTTTTCTTAAAACTTCAGCCATTCAGGCGTAATGACATTCAACCAGATTGTAATTTTAACCATTTGATCGGTAAACAAAAGCAAACCCATCAAAATCATAATACCACCRCCAATTTTCATAACAGTAGAAGAATATTTCAATATCCATCTAGCTGTTCCTAAGAAAAAGGCTAGCACAAAAAATGGGATGGCGAAACCTAGCGCATATGCGGTTGTTAATTGGAACCATGTTCCAGGTGAGGTTGCTGCCAAACCCAATATCGCAGTTAAAGCTGGCCCTATACAGGGCGTCCAGCCAGCGGAAAAACCAATTCCGAAAATAAAAGAGCTAATATAGTTTGCTTTTTTGGGAATAAGATTCATCCGGCGTTCCTTCATAAGCAATTGCGGCTGAAATAACCCAATAAGAAACAGACCCATTAAGATGATCAAAATAGAAGAAAGCTGACGAATAAGTTCTCTGTATTCACTGAAGAACTCTGCAAATACATTTGTGCTGTAGCCAAGTGCATAATACACAGTACAAAATCCTAGTATAAAAAATAAGGTGTGCGACATGGTTCGCATGCGTATTTGTCTTGACGGTTGATTCTGCTTCAGATCTGTTACAGAAATACCCGTTATGTACGAAAGGTAAGACGGATATAACGGCAAGCAGCACGGAGAAATAAATGATGCAAAGCCTGCAGCAAACGCAAGCCAGATGTTAATATCGGTCAAACTAGTTCACCCCAAATCATATTAATTTCTTGTTCCCACCCCGCGACGAATGCCTAGTAATAAAAGTAGAAACGCAATAAGCAATAAAACGATTGTACCACCAGGCGCCAAATTCCAGATGCCCGCTATGACCAATCCTGCAACAACGGCTAGCTCTCCAATAATGATCACCGTAATAATACTTTGCCGGAAGCTGCGTGCCACAACCAAGCTGCATGCGGCTGGAATTGTAAGCAAGGCAGACACAAGCAAGGCACCTACGATTTTAATAGAAACGCTTATTACAAGTGCGGTAAGCACGCTAATCATAACATTATAAAATTTGACGGGCAAGCCGCTAACTGCTGCTGCATCCTCATCAAATGTAAGCAGGAATAGCTCCTTTATCTGTGAACGTATGGCTATTAGAACGACAATGGTAACACCACCAATGACATACAGATCCGTGTTGTTCAGCGTATAAATGCTTCCAAACAAATAGCTGTTCACATTTACATTAAAGCCTTTTCCCATCGTAAAAAGGATAGATGCCAGCGCGATGCCGCCAGACATTATAATCGCAGTCGAAAGTTCCGCATACGATTTATACGCCTTACGAAGCTTCTCGATTGCAAAAGATGCTGCTATCGCAAATATAAAACCTACCGCAATTGGATAAACGCCAATTAAAAAGCCAAGGGCAACACCCGCAATTGATACATGGGATAGTGTATCTCCTATCATAGACAGCCTTCGAAGGACAAGAAATAAGCCCATCAGCGGGGCAGTTACGCCAATTAGCAGCCCGCCGACAAGAGCTCGTTGAAAAAACTCGCTAGTTACGATCTCCAATCAAAACAACCTCTTTCCTGCTTTCCATTTGCTCCCTTAGCCCCTTTAAACTATGCGCTAAGTTGTTTTCCACGCAATCCTGCGTTTCATGAGAATGCTTAATGTGAAACTTTAATTTCCCGTTCTCCGCAGCAGGCTGCTGACCTAAATAGGAACGGATCATATCCAAATCATGAGAAACCATCAAAAAAGTAATGTTGTGATGCTGATGCATATGCTTAATCATATGGAAAAAGCTTTCCTGCGTCTCCGTATCAATCCCAACAGTTGGTTCATCCAATATAAGCAAGGATGGATTATTAATAAGTGCTCTAGCAAGAAACACGCGCTGCTGTTGTCCGCCTGAGAGCTGCCCAATCCGTTTATTGCTTATATCCTCAATCCCCATAGCGTGAAGCGCATCCTCGCATTTCGTGTAATCTGCCTGGGTTACTTTTTTAAATATTTTATTCCGTCCAAAGATCCCTGATAAGACAACCTCACGTACTGTAGCCGGAAATAGTGGATTAAAGGAGTTCTTTTGAGGGACATAACCAATTCGTTCCCACTCCTTAAACTTGCTAACTGGCTCACCAAACAATCGTATGGTTCCGCTGGTCGGCTTTAGCAATCCTACGATCATTCGAAGCAGCGTTGTTTTGCCCGCGCCATTTGTCCCGATTAACCCGATAAAGTCACGTTCCTTAACCGCAAAGCTAAGATCCGAAATAACGGTCTGCTGCTGATAAGAAAATGAGACATTCGCCAATGAAATTACCTCTTGGTGACAGCTTACATCGGCGCTTGGTATTTTATTTGGTTGTAGCATATTCTTTCTCCTCACAGCAGTACGGAGCTGAGAGCAGCTCCGTACTCGCGCCTTTTGTATCTATTGTAATGCTTGCAGCAGATTTTGCAAGTTTCGTTCCATAAGTGTAAGGTACGTTTCTCCTGCTTTTTCCTGATCCGGTGTCAATCCTTCAAGCGGATTGAGAACCATTGTGTCAACATCAGCTTCGCCAGCCAATGTCTTTGCTAGTTGATCCGAAACGAGCTCTTCAAAGAAGATATATTTTACATCATTCTGTTTAACAAACTTAGCAATTCTCATTAAGTCCTGACCACGTGGCTCTGCATCTGGGTTAAGGCCCATAATGGCAATCTGGTTTAATCCGTAGTCCCTAGCTAAATAACCGAAAGCATGGTGAGAAACAACAATGTCTTTGCGCTTAGTCTGAGCAAGCTTATTCG
>NZ_JBFUHJ010000480.1:0-4092 GCF_056402455.1 Paenibacillus sp. P4_A7
CTCAATCTTCCGTATACCAAATACAAAGGAATCGCGGTAGGAAGTGCAAGAAGCGCGTAAATTGGCAGCGCATTTGTTACTACACATAGAATAAGCGAGGAATAGGCTAATGCGAGAAGCACTCGCGAGAATAACAGCGCCCGACGCTCTCCCCATACCACCACTAGTGTTTTCTTGCCTGCTTGCCGATCAGCCTGCCAATGCAAGAAGTGGTGATTAAATAAAATCAGAGTCGTAAGCAGCCCGATTGGCAGTGACAAAAGCATCGCTCGATAATCGAGTAAAGATGTTTGTACAAAATAAGCACCTACGACTGGCAAGAGCCCAAATGACAGCAGGATCGCAATCTCGCTGTAGCCCTTGCCGCGATAACCAAACTGAATGGGCGGAGCTACATAGAAATAAGCAATCAGTGCTCCAAGGACGCCAAATACGAGCACCGGCCATCCGCTATAAATACTGAGTACAATACCACAAATTGCTGCGATGCCAAGCAACGACCATGTTACAGCAGCGAATACCCGGATACTCCAGGTCCCTTTTGTCAGATAACCAGAGTTGGTTGCTATCGCACCCTCCGTCTTCTGTGCTGCAATATCCGTTCCATTATAATAATCCCACAGGTCATTAATCATGTTGGAAAATAAATGTGCTGCTCCAGCTCCAAGTAATGTTAGGACAAATAGCAGCGGATTAAAAATCCCATTCCATACAAAAGCGCCCAATGCGCCTAATGCAACAGGAATTAGCATTACAGGAATTACTCTAACCCTTGATGCCTTCAAAAATTGTTTAAACAAATGTGAGTTCCCCTCTCCGTTGTCTTTAGTACAATTGAACCACTACTGTTCACTTGTAGTCAACTGATAACACATGGATTTATACGGAGCCAAATTACATAATAAACATTTATTGTACATAAAAGGCAGGCACAACCCTCATTTAAAGGTTGTTGCCTGCCTTTTAAAGCCTATTGTTTCAATGAGTTCAACCTATACTTCTACAACTTGAATACAGATGCACGTTCCTTCAAACTCACTGATGAGGTACCTAGCTGCTCGGCCTGTCTGCTGAGCTCATCAGAAATATCAAATTGCTTCTCGGACAGTACACTCATTTGCTCCATCTTCCCATTAACATTCGATGAAGTTTGCAGCAGCTTATCTACTGCAGTAACAATATGAGTCATACCTGAAGTAATTTCACTTATAGCAGTAGATATTTCGCTGACCTGATCAGATAGCACGCCGCTTTGCGATTCCAAAGTCTGAAAAGTCGCGCTTGCCGTTTCGGAAGCTTCACGCGTAGAATGAATAACCTGTGAGAAAGCGCCGATCGTTCTACTACTTGCATGCACATCGCCTTGGATAAGTGCCAATTCCGACGTAATTTGTTTAGATATCTCATTCGTTTGACCAGACAGTTTTCGAATTTCATCAGCAACTACAGCAAACCCTCTGCCATGCTCGCCAGCCCTTGCAGATTCGATTGATGCATTCAGTGAAAGAAGATTCGTCTGCGTGTTCAAATCTTGAATACCATTCAAAAATTTCGATATATTGCCGTAACGGTCATTCATCTTTTGGAAGGCTTCCGTTAGATTCGCAAATTGCTCTACCGTCTCATTAACCATATTTACTACGCCAGCCATATGCTGTGATCCGTTGCGTGATGATTCCCGCATTACGTTCATATCATTGTTTATGTACTCACTCGATGCTGCAATCTCCTGGGAGCTGGCGGATATTTGCTCCGTAACGGCAGAAATCGAAGTGGCATCATCATATTGTGATAACAATATCGACCTTCCAATATCTACTTGTCCCTTCACATCTTCGGAAGCTTGACGATTATTGCTAATCATCGCATCCATATTATGAGATACGTTTAATACCGTTTCACTAACTTCTACTGTTGATTTAATAGTCTCTCTTAAATTATCCCCCATATTCGCCAGTACTTCATCGAGCTGACCGAATTCATCTGACCGAACTATTTTTTCACGATCGACAAAGTTATTTTCTGAATAAGCTCGTATACGAGCAGTAATGCCAATAAGACCTGACTTGATTGAACGCGTAATCCCGTAAATCATAATGGCCGGCAGCAATGCCAGCAAACAGATATTAATGAGAACAATAATATTTGCACTCGATAAACTCTGACTTAGGCCCGCTTGTGTAATGTCGGTATCAACCTTCATGCGTTCATCCATCACTTCATTGGAATGGTTTAGAATAATTGTATAGACACTAATTAGATTTCTTACGCGCATCGACTTCTCATCAACGGATAAGTCTTTAACTGAAGTATTCGTATTCTTCAAGTTGTCATAAGCAAGAGTTAATACATTTATTTGATCTACATACTGACTGCCGTCTATAGCAGACTTATATTCTTTATCCAATACAGCGAACTTCTTTTTCAGTTTATTAATACTATCGGGTATCGTAGTGATTTTCCCCATTATTGATTCAGTGTCATCACTGCCATTTTCTACAGCATCAATCATAAGCAGCATAGTTTTTAAAAGTGTATTCGATATCTCTTGATATGCGCGTTGCCCATCTGCCAAACGTACCGAGCTCTTAACAGCATTCGCTACCGATACATTTTGCATATAAATAAACATTCCTGCTCCTAGATTAAAAACAGTAATAATAGCGCTGATCAATAACAATCTCACMGTTATTTTCTGCATACTTAATCCTTTTATAAACTTCGGTCTTCGATCCATCCATGCCTTCACTGCCACTTTTCTCTCTCCTCTGCATCCTGAAAAAAACAAAAAAGCTATCCAGCCATTGAGGCAGACAGCTTGAAACAGCTATTATATCCCTCTGGTGGTCTGGCAGCCATCGCGTGTGCACATTAGGCCCATAACTTTGCGTCCTTACCTTTCGATAAGTTTGCCTTTTTCAGTTTGTCTATGTTTGTATTTACAACATCAACCAGTATAAGTCATATTAACCTACATGTACATCCTATTAGAACTAATTTATTCCTKGTTTAGGAATAAAGTCGCATTACAATATTGTCTCGATATGGAATGGAAATAGGAGGTTTGTATGGAAATGACTGCAATGAGCAAAAGATTACGAACAGATTCCCTTTGCTGATCAGATAAATTAGGCAGACGACTGGCAAACTGATTGGCAGAAGAACGAAGGACTTGCTCCGTTAACAAATCCCGATGCGGGTTGCCTCTCAAATGCCCTGATATATCCAGCAATTGATCATTATTTGAATCAAGCTCTTCAAACATACTCGTGTACGATGCATATAATTCTAAAGGACCTCTAATATCCGCCGTCTCATCATCTGGTTTGTTTAATACAATTTCCAGCAGCTTACGTATGGATTCAAAATCAAGGTTCGATTTCAAATCATCAATTATAAATAATAGCGCTGCTTGGTTTAATGAATATTTTTTTCCAGCCTTTGGACAATCGAAATAACGTTTAAAATCTCTCTTCACCCAGTTTTGCATAGAAGTAATCGAAAGGTTCGAATATTCAATGAGCTGACCCAAATCAGCAATCTCATGAAGAGACAAGCCCTTCAATTCATTCCCTTTAATTAGCTTCTCAACAACTGGCGGTAATATCATGGATAGAAAAGCAGGAAGAACATTACCTTTTTCCATCTCGGATTGATGTGTCTTGCTCCATGCAGCATGCAGAACTTGGAGCGGCCTCTGACCAAAGCTACCGTCCATGGCAAGCAGCAAGCATGCCATGTCTTTTCTAGTAAGCGTAAAAGATTCCATAGTCGCTCCTCCTTATGCAATATAATTTTAAACAATAGTTGGAAAAGGCCACTTTCGACCAATCTGGATATGTTCTAAATGTTACAAGTTCATATGAACTCATCATATGTCCGAGCAAGACGGTTGTAAAGAGACGAAAATCAATGAGAATACGCTTCTGTATCTCGAATAGTCGCTCTAAAAGCGCTTTAACGTCTGTTAACCTTGGATATGGTGTTTGTCATAACCACTAATCATTCGTTATAGTAGTTTATATACATTCAAAAATTTATAAAAAAAAGGGTAGTGAGAAACGGAAATGGGTATAGGATTTAGTTTATTCA
>NZ_JBFUHJ010000481.1:0-4082 GCF_056402455.1 Paenibacillus sp. P4_A7
CAATATAAACAATACGATACAGACTGCGATAGAACCAAAAACAGCAATTGGGTATATTTTAGCACCCGTTGCAATTCCTACAGTAACTGCCCAGAACGTATACATGATATCCAACGGGTCTTTGACAGCTGTTCTGAACCTAATAATACTAAGTGCTCCTACCATCCCCAGCGAGAGGACGATGTTCGTACTAATGGTCATAATAATTAATGTCGTTAGCATCGTCATAATTACAAAAGTCACATTATAGTTATGACTATAAACGACACCGCGAAATGTTTTTTGGTACGTCCAATAAATCAACATCCCTAGTAAAAAAGAAATGACAAGCCCATACACCAGTTCTATTACGGAAACTTGCCTGAATGAATCCAACTCCAGAACACTTTTCTTAATAATATCCGAAAAATTAATTGCATCTCCCATATAGAAAAATCCCTTCCGTACGTCTAGTCTGCGTACATCTTTCTCTTTTCTTTGCAAATCACATATTTTGATATCGTTGATCGATTATGCGTGGACATTTGTACAAGACCATATACAAACTCTGGTAGAAATTGATTGTACTTTACTTCCAATATCGTTTTCGGGCCTTCAATTGACTCTACCGTTACAAGATGCGGATCAAATATATCAAAGGACTGTATACTCGCCGAAAGGTATTTGTCAAACGTTATACGTACATCACTGACCGGATAAATGTACGCCTCCCGAACGTAATCAACAACAACAGCAGGCTTCATATATCCATGCTTAGCATCGAAATAAAAGTCTCTTATAAGCGGGTTGTCCGATTCTCTTATACATTCGAAATTACCGTTCATTATGCTGTCGCATTGCACTCTAGTTAGACTGGCTGATTCTTTCGCAATATAATCGTGATACTTGCTTTTTCGCTCCAGCTTGATGACTGTATCACTTTTGTTATAAATACGAATGCGATATTTTTTACGTTGAAAAATGCCGTTATTTTTATCAATCAGGGCTGCTTCGTGCACATTATCAAAATATAGGCTGCGTATGTGGTAGCCTTCCTTGCCTATCGAATTTTTGTCCATAGTCAACACCGAGCTTATTCGATCTTGCAGCCCGATATATTCATGATTATGAATATAGTATTTCATTTCATGGCGTAGCTTTTTGCCTGCAAATTGCATGATTTACTTATTCCCTTCCCCTAATATCCATTAATCCACATAAAAATCTCTAACACTAAAAAACCTATTGTTATCTATATCCTGATACACGTCAAAAGCAACACCCTCATTGCCTTTGGAGTCTATGACCTTAACTTTCCAATAGTATTTTCCTTTAGCAAGACCCTCTACCGTAATAGACAAATCCGTAAGCTTAATATCCTTTATCGGGCTGGTGAAGGACGGATTTTTGGATATTTGGAACCGATAGGTTAGATCGTCTCCTTGAAGATCGTATGATGTATCCCAATTGAATTTGGAAGCCGTGCCGACCTGCTCCATCTCACCCATATAAAACGGCATCGGATTCTCAAGCATAGCCTTGAATTTGCTTTCAGCCGTTTCCGGTAATTTCTTCATTTGTTCCAATTCATTTGGGTATTCTTTAATAGGTCTCGGCATTTCTTCCAAATCCGGCAGTCGATGAACAAATTTCGATACAATCGGATTATAGGAATCAATGAACGCAGACGTTTGTTTATAATTAATAATGGGCTTTAACTGCTCCATTTTATCCAGCAGCTGCTGCACATTTTCAGCGTTTTTAAAAAATCGCTTCTGAAGAGTGTTACCCCAATAATTAGCAATCCCTCTTTGCCAAGGTGCTCGTCTCTTCGAGCTGTCTTCATCAAAATCAGCATCTCCCCACCCTCCATCATAATCCCACGGAAGAAAAAACCATTTATTTGAATTCAATGGAGAGTAGAGTAGAAAGTTTTGGTTGATCGTATCGTAGTTGTCCATTAAAATATTGACGGCCATCCATGTCAGGAAATTGTCACGATCAAAGTGCTTGTCGAATACCTCATCGAAGGGCAAAGAGAAATTATTAATATCCTCTATCATAAGAAGCAGCTTCTCGTGCTCATTGCTTCCTTTCACTTCGAGAACCGAGCTAAACTTCTTCTCGTCGTAGCCTGGATCATCCACTTTTTTCAAAGCATCCTTACTTGGTAAAAACTCGAAATTAACTGTTTTGTATAAATGTCCTTTTTTATCCAGTCCATGTGAAGCCAAAAATGTCTTATTAGGCTGTTCAATTTGCGTATAAAGACCGTAATCAACAAAGCCGGCTTTCTCTCCACTCGTCTGGTCCTTGACATATAAATGAACAAACTGCGTTCTCAGACTTGTGAAATCAGGTATTAATTTGAAATAATCAAAGCTCAGCTTGTTTCGCATTCTAGTAGAATCATAGGCGTGCTTAACAAGATTGATCGTTTTTTGATTACGCCATAATCCAGCTTCTTCGTATAGTTTGATTTTGAAAGACTTTTGTTTGGCTCTAATGGTAGATTTTCCTCTAATTGATATGACACCATTAGCATGTGTATCCGTGTATCCAAAGAGGCCACTTTGCGGTCCATTTTCTGTACCCTGCTGTAAAATGACTTCCATAGCTTTTTCTTCTGTATTTTGTTCAACTCGATTAATGCTATTAAATTCCTTCCAAGAGAGCGGATGCTCCGCTGTGAGATTGTCTTCCGTTACGGTTAAATAAAAATTAATGACTCCATCGTCGTTCTCCTCAGTATATACACTGCGATCCTCTACCAACTTCGTACTGTAAGCAGCAGCTGCTTCACCCTTGCTTTCTATTTCTTCAACCGGCAAAGGCTCCTCATTAACTGCCGTACAGCCGCTAAGAATGGCAAGGCCAATCACAACTGCGCATGACACCTTGCCTACTCGATTATAAATTTTCATCACATCCTCCTTAAAAGCAAACATTCATTCCACCTGGCGGCTCTGTCTTAAGAGCCTCGTATATTTATTGTCATACTCCTTCGCAACAAGCGGCTGCGCGCTGAATGTATAATAGTTTAGATTGCGGAGCAAATAGATAAGTCTTCCGAGCGCAAGCAGCAACGTAATAAATGAAGCTATAAAGAAGGAAAAGCCTTGCTCCCCAAGTGCGACGGAAATGATCGTCAAGCTGGTATTCAACAAGAGAAATATGGCCGCAAGTCCAACCGAGCCCTTCCTATCATCAAAATAAAGCAGCAATAAAGTTACGATATTAAAAATAATATAAGAGAAAAATCCCATTACAAGAATGTTATATACATCAACCTGAGCAGATGTAAACCCGATATAAGGAAGAAACCGAATACCAAGCGCGACGGCAATAATTGAGAAAAACAGCTGTACCCCCATAATCATCGACAACTGCTGGACAAGAATTTTGTACATATCACGCATTGATCGGTTAATATCTGTAATAGACCCTCGATTCAAAATTGCATTATAATAGCTGCGGAATTTTGGGTAAAAGGCTGTTTCCATTGAAACAACGAACATAATCAGAGTGGGTATAGCCGATATAAACGCGTAATATACCGCTATGTCATATTCAGGAGCCATTAGAAAAACGCCCCCTACCATTCGTCCGGCTTCTCCAAACCATTGTACGAATTGATGTGCATATAACCCGAGAGCAGTTAAAAAACCTATTGCAATAAGTGAAGGATATTTACGGATATAAGCAAAAAAAGATAGGCTTGGAAGCTGCTTGTCTGTCTTGAAAAAACGTTCAATTTGAAAAAGCAGCATACCCGCAGTAACAGCAAAGCCCGTATCTATCGCGAACAATATATATGAAATGGAATAKCTGTCTAATCCCTTCAACACAGCAAGAACAAGCAGCAATGAAATAATCGCTCCTGTAACAAAGGCGATTACAATTTTGCGAACTTCTTTCATCGCTGTTATGAATATAGTCTGTGTCCAAATCGTTATAAGCGTCATATACAAGGCAAAAAAGGCGATCTTCTCCACGAACGGTAAGTCTGCAAGCAGTAGAAATAGAAGCGCTGGGATACTGCCGATCAAATAGTTAAGCTTCAAGCTGCCTCGAAAGGAGGGTAACAGAGCCCCGAAATATCC
>NZ_JBFUHJ010000482.1:0-4072 GCF_056402455.1 Paenibacillus sp. P4_A7
GCGTTAGGTGCTGCATTCGGTGCTTCAGCCTCCAAACCGCCTGAAAATAAGTGATGAATGGGCGCAAGCGGGTAATCGAGTAAATTCAAATCGGTAAAAGAAAAGACGGTCGATCCCCAGGGGCGACCGTCTTTTTTTGAAAGTACATTTAAACACTCGACAAATCTGGTACGAATGATGATGGGGAGTCACTGAGGTCATATCGATTACTGCAAATTTGGCAGCTCGTCTCGTGTAATGACGTTTGTATGGTTGTAAACTGGATTAATGTACTGTGCGGACCCGCATGTAAGTGGTGTGATAGATCGGGGGCTAGCTGCCCCCTGCTGCTTGATTACCATATCCGTATTAGTGAATGTAATCGTCGAATTCGACGCCGCAAGGCTGCGAATCGTTCTCCTCGATGTCATGAATTTCGGTGCCGTCCGCCCGATAGAGGGGCCGCCTGCCGGATCGCAGCGTCGCGATGTCGGCGTAATGGCAAATAAACGAGCGGCGGAAGCGCTCCTTCGAGCGGTTCGGGTAGGACCCGTGGATGACGCTTCCGTTAAAGAACAATACGTCTCCCGCATCCATGTTGATCGGAACTATGGAATAGCCTTCCGGAATCGTCACTTCATCTTTCGTAAACGATTCCTCCGGATTGGCCATGTGGGGACATTCGATCTCAAGCCCGTTAGTGCGTGGAACGACGACGAGTCCGCCATTCTCCTCATCCGCCGGATCGATTGCCGTCCAGGCGGCAATGCAGGTTCCCGGCTCAAGCTTCAAGTAGTAGTTATCCTGATGCAAAGCCTGTCCTCTCGCTCCGGGCGGCTTGAAATAGTACATGCTTTGCGCGGCTAGTGGCTCCGTACCGAACAAGTCCGCCATGACATTCATCACCCGGGCATCGATCATGTAATTCTTGACCTTCTCACTATGATTATGAGGATAAACCATCCGCGGGTATTGCAACAGTATATCCCCGCCGGATTGTTCTGGTGTTTTCGGCTCGAAGAAACCAGGAACGGGTCCTGCGTTATAGATGTTCTCGAACGCACTTTTGATGTCCTCGACCGAATCCTTGAAAAAGCCCTTGATGACCAGAAATCCTTCTATACGAAACTGCTCTTTCTGCTCTTCCGTCAAAACGCCACCTAGCTGGATCGTACTCATTTTTATCCCTCCAATTGTGCTTTTCATGTTTATAGCATAAGATATTTGGAAAAAGGGAGGAATGGATAATATGGTCGAAAATCATAACGATCCTGCTCTCCATACTGCAAGCCCGCACCCGGGGATTCTCGTGGCGGACCATTTTTCGGAATCGTATGGATTCGGCGCTTTCCGGGAAGAAGGCACGCGCGATTGGTTGTTGACGCTGACGCTTGACGGGCGAGGGGAGTATCGCCACCGAGGTGAAACGATCGCCTGCCTGCCCGGGGACGTTTTGATCTTTCTTCCCGGTACACCCCATCATTACTACACCCCGCGGGACAGCCATTGGGAATTCGTCTGGACCCATTTCGTTCCCGAACCGCGATGGGTCGAATGGCTGCAGTTGCCGGGCAACGATACCGGATTGATCCGTCTCCATATCGCGCAGGGCAATAGTAGGGAAAAACTTTTTTCCACCTTTCAGCGGCTCATCCACAGCACGCGGGAGAGCGGATATTATTCCGAACTGCTGTCTCTGAACGCGCTGGAAGAAATTTTATTGCTGATTGCCAAGCTCGCTTCGCAAGAAAAAAAACTGGATCAGCGAATCGAAGAAACGTTAGCCTGTCTGACTCACGATTTGAAGCACGCCCATACCGTCCGGGAGCTGGCGGCGCATGTCTCTTTGTCTCCCTCGCGATTCGCGCATTTGTTTAAACAGCAGGTCGGCGATTCCGTCGTGGAAACGCTGCTGAAATTGCGTCTGCGATATGCCTCGCGGCTTCTGGAGCATACGGATTTGCCCATCGCCGAAGTGGCGGAGCAAGTCGGTTTTCGCAGTCCGTTTTATTTTTCCAAGCAGTTCAAAATCAGCTTTGGGGTAAGTCCCAGCCGTTATCGAGCCCGCGCAAGAGGCGGTTCTTCTTGATCCAATAGTAGCAACCGTCCCTCTCATCAAACGCTCCTTTAATCTATACAAGAATTACGTTTATAGTAATAATTTGTAATAAAATGTATAGACTCAATCATACACACAGATTATACTGAACCTAATTGATAGTGTGACGAGGCTGAAGAAAAAGGTAGAGTATGACTACACGTTTATGCTTCAGATGCAGCAGTTGCGCTATGTTATAGAAATAATTGGAGTAAGTAAGATATGATCAGTTGAGAGACTTATGTAAGCGCTTTCTGACATATAAAAAGGAGGGAATGCTTTGGCTTTCAATATAATACGAATACGGCGGCCGTTGTTTTGGAAACTATCGATCTCGTATGCCCTGGTATTGATCGTACCGCTTTTGATCGGCAGTTTTGCATATAATGCAGTGGTTCGGACATTCAAGAACGATGCGATGCAGAATAATCTGCTTCTTCTGGAACAAACGAAAGAGATAATGGATGCCCGTCTGCGGGAGATCGAAGCGATTGGCAGACAGATCTCCCGTGGTCCGAAGATGAATTCACTTATAAATGGAGGGATGATTGAAGAGGGTTCACCGAAGTATTATCATGTCTGGGAAGCGGTAAACTACAGTCCACAGTTCACCGCTGTCAACACGTTTATCGCAAATTACTATGTATTTTTCCGCAGCAATTCCTTTGTACTCTCTTCGAATACAGCATTTCCTGATATGGATAGGTTTTGGATGAGCTTATTTGAGAAAGATGCGTCTCTTGATCAACAGCAATTTCTACGAATGCTTTGGGGCCAGTTTCATCAATCTACATTTTTGCCCGGCGGTCAAGTGACTTTGGATAAGAAACAGCATCAAGTGCTCTATTATCTGAGGTCTTTTCCCTTCGATTCTATCGGAAACCCGCTCGGTGTTGTTATGGTTCTAGTTGATCAGGAAAAAATAGATCAACTATTAGCTCGTCTGAAAATTGGTGATAGCGGATTGGTTTACATTAGTGATGAAGAGGGACGAGTCATCACATCGATTACGGCGGGACAAACGAGAGTGGCACCGGAGGAGCTTTCCACAAGTTCGTTTGAAGGAGGGTTCTATAGATCGTCAAGCGAAGAAGAATTGTACGTTTCGCGAACGGTTTCTGATCTGAACGGCTGGAGTTATGTATCTGCGGTACCTGCTGATATGGTGCTTTCTAAAGTGCAATACATCAAAAATTTTACTGTGGTAGCGGTTTTATTGACGATCATGGTAGGTATCGTACTGGCACTATTTTTAGGCTATCGCAACTCGAAACCAATCAAACAATTGCTTCAGCAGTTACCGGATTGGTTCGGCAGCGAGGAGAAACGATACGCTAACGAATACGATTATTTGAACGATTCCATTTCCCGTTTGATCGAAAATCACCACTTGCTGCATGAGAAGGTTGAAGAGCAAATTCCGCTTCTCCGGCAAGCTTTTTTCCGTAGGCTGCTGTATGGCGAATTTGTTGATGATAAAGAAATCGAGATATTCCAAAGGCGGGTCGGCTTGGAAATGTCTGCTCGGAACTTCTTCGTGCTTCTATTACGCGTTGATGAAACGGAAGCAATGTCGGCCGACCCCCCTCTCGAAGAAATTCGTATGCTGAACATTGTCATTAAAAATGCAATCGACCGTTCCATGAGTCACTTAACGTATTACAGCTACGATATTGATGAGAATAAATTTGCACTTATTATCGGATTCAATGATGAAGGTCAGGAGCGTCAAGATGGACATGAAGAAGCGCAATCGATTATTGAAAGTCTGTCCTTGAGCTTGGATAATCGAAGCCGAATGCGGTTGTCTTTTGCTGCCGGCACAGCCTATAAGGGAATAAAAGATATTTGTGTGTCTTATTTCGAGGCGAAGCAAGCGCTTGAATATACGTCAAGCAAAGACCTCGGGCAGAGGTTCGCCCGTTATGAGGACATTCCAAAAGAAAGTGATAAGTATTACTACCCGATTGACCTAGAGCTAAGATTGATTAATAG